>JBAQYV010000030.1:0-7310 GCA_049790315.1 Candidatus Acidiferrales bacterium
CCATGGCGCAGCAAGTATTGAGCAACATCATCACCACGCAAGAGAAAAGGGTCACGATCGAGTTGATTCAGAAGAAGGTTGGAGAGCAATTCGGGTTGCGCGAGCACGAGCTGAAGATTCGGTCGAACGCCAAGGCTATCGCGTTTCCACGGCAAGTGGCCATGTACCTCGTGAAGCAGCTCACGACGGCCTCGCTGCCGGAGATTGGACGGCACTTCGGCGGGAAGCATCACACGACGGTATTACATTCGATTCACAAGATCGATGCGTTGCGACGAAACGATAAAGATTTGAACCGCACAATTAACCGGCTGATGGATTCGTTCGCGTAAGACTCTCCGCCGCCATCCACTTTCCAGATGATTTCTATTCGCATTTCACCGGACGCATCGGTGTGGCACGGCGCCGTGTTTCACGCGTAGGATTGCACCACTCGAACGCTGTTGAAATCGAGCGCGATTCCTGTGGGCATAGGGTGTGCGCCTGTGTACCGTTTCGAGACGGCTGCGCGGCGGTGCTTCGCCGGGCGCTTTTTTCCACCGCGCGCACAGGGTCACCCTCACTGGGTGCGGCCCAGAAGTGTTGTGGTTGGCGTCACTCCCGGAGATTTCCTCGTTTCCACAGGCACGGCTACTACTACTGCCTTTATCCCTAAGATGAAACAGGGTACAGTAGCCTTCTTACGTTTGTTCTCGCGGAGCGTCCCCGACGGAGGAAATCTGGATGGAATTTAGCATCAAGAAATTTGACCTGCTCGGCGAATTGAACTTGACGCAAGGGGTGGTCGAACGAAAGACCACGATCCCCATCCTCTCGAATCTTCTTTTTGAAGCGAAGGGCAATCGTCTGACGTTGACGGCGACCGACCTTGAGCTTTCGATCCGATCGAGCTGCGAAGCCAAAGTGAAAAGCGAAGGCGCGGGAACTATTCCGGCGAAGAAGCTGCTCGAACTCGTGCGCTTGCTTCCCGAGGGCGATCTGCGCTTCAAGTTGCTTGAAAATCATTGGGTGCAGATTGTCGCTGACCGCAAAACGTACAAGATGATCGGAATGGAGAAGGGAAATTTCCCGGCGATCCCCGTGTTTCCACATCCGTTGGCGAAATTACCGGCGTCGATCCTGGCATCGCTAATCGCTAAGACGCACTTCGCGATCTCGGCCGAAGAGTCGCGATACACGCTAAATGGCGCGCTTTTAATTCTGAAACCCGATTCGATCGGGATGGTGGCGACCGACGGACATCGTTTGGCGCAGGCGGAAACAAAGCATTCGATTGCGGGGTTGTCGAGCGAAGTGCGCACGCTTGTGCCGAAAAAAGCGCTGGTGGAAATTCAGCGGCTCGCGGCGGAAGCTGGTGAAAAAGAAGAGATCGAATTTGCTCGCGACGACAGCCATTTGTTTTTCAAGACAGGCGAGCGATTGCTGATCAGCCGCATGCTCACCGGGCAATTTCCGAATTACGAGGCTGTGCTGCCGCGGGAGAATACGAAGAAAATTGTGCTTGAGCGCGGTGAATTGAACGATGCCGTGCGGCGGGTTTCGCAACTTGCGGATCAGCGCTCACGCGCGGTGAAATTTTCGATCTCTAAGGACGGCGTGGAGATTTCGGCGTCGAGTCCGGAATATGGCGAAGCGCGCGAGACAATTGAAAAAGAATATAAAGGCGAGGCGCTTTCCATCGGATTCAACGCGCAATATCTGCTGGATTTTCTGGCCGCCGCGCCGGACGGACCGATCAGCCTGGAGCTGAAAGACGAACAATCGGCGGGGCAATTACGGCCCCTGGCGGACGAGTCCTACGAGTACCGTTACGTGATCATGCCGATGCGAATTTGACCTTTCCCAGCAACGGAAATGGTTCGCTATACCTTCGTGCCGGAGTGCTCGGCAGGCCTGTGCGGGAACGCCGCAAGCCATTCCAAATCAAAGATTTGAAGCGCATCTTGGCTCGGGGTTTCGCCTTGAGTCCGGGCGCAAAACGAGCTATAATTGTGGCCTGTTTAGTGTGATTTTGGCTTCCTCTAAAACGGCACGTTGGCCCGGCTCGCGGCACCCTCGATCAGGACGTTTGTTCGCGCCAGAACAAGCGGGAATCGCGGAGCCTGGAAGAACGTAGTCTTCGCCGCGTCCACTTCCGCGCAAGCGGAATACAGGACGGGATGGAGCGGAAAGAACCCTTCGAGCCCGCGTGAACTGCGCTGGGCCACAGGGTAACAAGTGTCGGCCACTAGAATTCGCGGCCTACCTTTCCGTGTAATCGCTGTTGTTGGTGCGGTCGTTGTCGCGAACGCAATCGGTGTCGTCATTCGTATGATCGCCGGTCCCATTTAGGAGCACGAAAATCATGGCTGAAAAAGAAGTGGACGCCGGCAAAGCTGCGGGACACCGCTACGACGCAACCTCGATCAAAGTGCTGGGCGGCCTGGAAGCCGTGCGCCTGCGCCCGGCGATGTACATCGGCTCGACCGGCGAAATGGGATTGCACCATTTGGCTTGGGAAGTGGTGGACAACGCGGTGGACGAGGCGCTGGCCGGTCACTGCGACGAGATCAATGTTACGGTGCATGACGACAACAGCGTGACCGTGAGCGACAACGGGCGCGGAATTCCCGTGGACATGCACGCGACAGAAAAAAAGCCCGCCGCGGAAGTTGTGATGACCGTGCTGCACGCCGGCGGAAAATTCGATTCCGATACCTACAAAGTTTCGGGCGGACTGCACGGCGTCGGCGTTTCCGTGGTGAACGCGCTGGCCGACTGGCTTGAACTGGAAATTGCGCGCGATGGCGCAGTGTGGGAACAGAAATACGAGCGCGGCAAGCCTGTAAACAAACTGAAGCAAACCGGAAAGACGCGCAAGACGGGAACGAAGGTCACTTTCCATCCGGACCCCGAAATTTTCACGCAGACCGTTTTCAGTTACGACATTCTGGCGCAGCGGTTGCGCGAGCTGGCCTTCCTGAACAAGGGTTTGAAAATCACGCTGACCGACGAGCGCAACGATAAATCGACCGAGTTCCGCTTCTCCGGCGGCATCGCGGAATTCGTGAAGCACCTGAACAAAGGCAAAACGGTGTTGCACGATTCGCCCATCTACATGGAGGGCAAGCGCGAGCAAGTGGAAATGGAAATCGCAGTGCAATACAACGACGGCTACGCGGAAAATATTTTCGCGTTCGCGAACACCATCAACACCGTTGATGGCGGCACGCATCTTTCGGGATTTCGCTCAGCACTGACGCGCACGATCAATTACTACGCCAATCAAACCGGGATGCTGAAGGAGCAGAAGGACGAAGTCTCGATTACCGGAGACGACGTCCGCGAGGGCCTGGTTGCGGTCGTTTCTGTGAAGCTGCCACAGCCGCAGTTTGAAGGGCAGACCAAGGGCAAACTCAACAGCGACATCAAGGGGCAGGTGGAGCAGCTCGTCAACGAACGCCTGGGCGAATATTTCGACAAGCACATGACTGTGGCGCGCCGCATCATCGGCAAGTGCATCGATGCCGCGCGCGGGCGCGAAGCGGCGCGCAAGGCGCGTGAACTGACGCGGCGCAAATCAGCGCTCGATTCAAGCGGACTGCCGGGAAAGCTTGCGGATTGCCAGGAACGCGATCCGGCGCGCTGCGAGCTCTTCATCGTTGAGGGAGAATCCGCCGGCGGCTCGGCGAAACAGGGGCGCGATCGCAAGAATCAGGCGATCTTGCCGCTCAAAGGAAAAATTCTAAACGTTGAAAAAGCGCGCTACGACAAAATGCTGGGCCACGAGGAAATCCGCACCATCATCACGGCCCTGGGCACCGGCATCGGCAAGGACGATTTCGATCCCGCGAAACTGCGCTATCACAAAATAATTCTGATGACCGACGCCGACGTGGACGGCAGCCACATCCGCACGCTATTGCTTACGTTTTTCTTCCGCCACATGCGCGAGTTGATTGAGCGCGGGCACATTTACATCGCGCAACCCCCGCTGTACCGCTTGCGCCGCGGCAAAATGGACCGCTATATCCGCGACGACCGCGACTTTATGGGCGAGATGATGCGCCGCGCCACCGAAGAGCATCGCGTGAAGCCGAAGGAAGGCCCTGCGCTGGAAGGCGCCGCGCTCACCACATTTCTGCTGAATATTCAGGAATACGAACAGGTGTTGAAGCGGCTTTCTCGCCGCGTGCGCATTGCTGGCGTAGCGGAACTGCTGGCCGAAAGCGAACTCGAGAAAAAACCCGATTTCGAGGACAAGAAAAAACTCGAGAAACTCGATCGAGCGATTGAAAAAGCCAAGATCGACATCCAAACCAAGATCGCCTATGACGAAGAACACAGCTTATACGAATTGAATCTCACGGGCGGCACGAAGGAGCGCCCGATTGCTGGCAAAGTAAGCTGGGCGCTGGCTTCCACACCCGAATTTAAGCGCGTTCGGGCGCTTTATCGGTTGGTGGAACCCGTCGATCACCCTCCTTTCCAGGTCACGCGCAACGGCGACAAGATCAGCAAGGAAACGGCCTCCGAGGTTCTGGGTTACGTCCTGGCGGACGCGCAAAAGGAATTCACGATCACGCGGTTCAAGGGACTGGGCGAAATGAACCCCGAGCAACTGTGGGCCACCACAATGAACGGCGAAAGCCGCACGCTGCTTCAAGTGAAAATGGAAGATGTGGTGGAGGCGGAGAATATTTTCACCACGCTGATGGGTGAGAGCGTGGCTGAGCGCCGGAAATTTATTGAGGATAACGCGCTGGACGTCGTGAACCTGGACATCTGAAATTGAAACGCGCCAGGAGGCGTGAATGGTCGGCGGGCTGAAGATTATCACCGTGAATCGGGGACACGAACAGGAGTTCGAGTCGCTATTCAGCGAGCTTCGCATGAAAATACGCGATCACGAGCCGGGTTGCCTGTTGTACTCGCTACCTAAGTCGCGCACGGAGCCGCGATCCTACATTGTCCAAGAACAATATCGCGACCAAGTGGCATGGGAAGCGCACCAGTCATCGGCGTACGGAAAAATCTACTTTCCCAAGATCCGTGCGATCCTGGAAAGCATCACCGTCGAGTATTTCGACGCGGTTGTCGCCTGAAAAAATTAAGTCGGCAGAGTTCACATTGATCCGAGCGTGTACTACCAAGTGAGCTGGACAACATCGCCGGGGTTGCGGGGACTGGGTTGCAGCGAATTTTGCGCAACGCCGACGGCGTCTCCGGATAGCGAGCGAGGCGTTGCGGTTTCGTTTGCAAGTGACTCCGAGCGCGAAACGCTCGTGGCTGATCTTGAGCGAAATTTCGCCGCGCGACGATTCACAAGTGCCTCGGACGCGTTCGACACGGTAAAGGCGTACATCATCGAGTGCGCCGCGAAGCTCGAGAACAACTCGTTCGGTAAAGGCAACAACGGGAGAAGAGATGGCTGACGAAATTCTTCAGGCGCAGATCGTACCGATCGATATCGAAGCCGAGATGAAACGATCGTATCTCGATTACGCCATGAGCGTGATCGTGGCCCGCGCGATTCCCGACGTGCGCGACGGCCTGAAGCCGGTGCAGCGCCGTATTCTGATCGCCATGAACGATCTTGGTCTCGCCTCAAATCGCGGCTTCCGCAAGTGCGCGAAAATCTGCGGAGACACTTCCGGCAACTACCATCCGCACGGCGAAGCCATCATCTACCCCACGCTGGTGCGTTTGGCGCAGGGTTTCAACATGCGCTACATGCTGGTGGATGGTCAGGGAAATTTCGGCTCTGTGGATGGCGATCCGCCGGCAGCCATGCGGTATACCGAAGCGCGGCTGACGCGGGTCTCCGAAGAACTGCTGGCTGATCTCGAAAAAGAAACTGTTGATTTCGTTCCCAACTTCGATCAGACGCGCGAAGAGCCCTCCGTCCTCCCCTCGAAAACGCCGAATCTTCTGGTGAATGGGGCATCGGGAATCGCCGTTGGCATGGCCACCAACATTCCTCCGCACAACATGCGCGAGGTGATTGAAGCCACCGTGATATTGATCGATGATCCGAACGTCTCACTGAAAGAAATCATGAAGGTGATGCCGGGCCCGGACTTTCCGACCGGCGGCTACATCGCGGGCAAGGAAGGCATCCTCTCCGCGTACAAGACCGGACGCGGCACATTCACGATGCGCGCGAAGGCAGCCATCGAGCAAGGCGCGAAAGATCGCGAAAGCATCGTGATCACCGAGATTCCCTTCCAGGTGAACAAGGCGCGCCTGATCGAACGCATCGCCGAACTGGTGCAAACCAAAAAGATCGAAGGCATCTCCGACGTGCGCGACGAATCCGACCGCCAGGGCATGCGCGTGGTGGTGGAAATCAAGCGCGGCGAGGAAAGCCAGATCATCCTGAATCATCTTTTCAAGCTCACGCAGATGCAGGAATCGTTCGGCGTGATTTTGCTGAGCATTGTGAAGGGCCAGCCGCGCGAATTGCCCGTGATGGACATGCTGCGCCTGTTTATCGAGCACCGCGTGGAAGTGGTGCGACGGCGCACGCAGTTCGATTTGCGCAAGGCCGAGGATCGCGAGCATATCCTGCTCGGATTCAAGAAGGCGCTCGATCATCTCGACGACATCATCAAGCTGATTCGCAAATCGAAATCGCCCGCCGAAGCGAAAGCGGGATTGATCGAGCGATGGGATTTCTCCGAGCGGCAAGCGCAAGCCATCCTCGATCTCCAATTGCACCGCTTGACGCAAATGGAGCGCGAAAAGATCCTGGAAGAATTGAAGGAAATTCAGGCGCTGATCGCCGAGCTACGGTCGATTCTGGCGAGCGAAAAGAAACTCAAAGCGGTGATCATCGCCGAACTGCGCGAAGTGCAGAAACTTTTCGGCGACGAACGCCGCACGCAGATCGTGGACAAGGTCGAAGAGATCGAGCTCGAAGACCTGATCGCCGATACCGACATGGCGATTACGGTGAGCCACACGGGATACGTGAAGCGCACGCCGGTGGAGCTCTATCGCAATCAATCGCGCGGCGGGAAGGGGCGCATCGGCGCACGCACCAAAGAAGAGGACTTCGTCGAGCATTTATTCATCGCTTCGGCGCACAGCTACATTTTGCTATTCACTTCAAAAGGGCGCGTTTATTGGCTGAAGGTGTATGAGATTCCCGAAGCGGCGGCGGCCACGCGCGGCAAGGCCATCACCAGTCTGGTGAAATTCCAAGAAGACGAGCACATGACGGCGGTGGTGGCGGCACACAATCTTGAAGAAGAAGGGCGCTACGTATTTTTCGCCACGCGCAACGGAACGGTGAAGAAGACCACGCTTTCGGAATTTTCAAATCCGCG
>JBAQYV010000031.1:0-28466 GCA_049790315.1 Candidatus Acidiferrales bacterium
CCGCGTCTTCCAGATTCCGCTTTTCGCGCCTGGCAACCTCGCGTACGTCCTGAGCGCTCACTTCACATTCCAACTTATGCGTCGTGGCCAACTCTTCGACGAATCGCTGGTCCGCCGCAGCCTCAGCTCCGCGAAGCTGGTGATTGAAATGAAGCACCACCAGGCGAATCCCCATTTGATCGCGCAATTCGAGCAGAAGCCGCAGCAACGCGACCGAATCCGCGCCACCCGAGACGCCCACCCCCAGCGTTTCGCCCGCGCGCAGCATCCGCTTCCGCGAAACGAATTCGAGAATCCGCGATTGAAGTAAGGGCCGCATTCGGAAAGACCCGCGGGCTAAGCCGCGAAATAGCGCCACTACTCGGGTGAGGACCGTACTCAAAGTCTGCAACTGTATGATAACGCCAGAACGCCGCGCTCGCAATTTTCGCGCGCGAAATCAGGCGTCAAGTCGATGTTTCGCACCCTTCGTGAACTTTAGAAATAGCGAGGGGAACTAGTGATTGGAAATCTGCTGTGCCACCAACGCGCGGATGTAAGCAATGCGCCGATCCAGCGCGACAGCCGCAAAATATGCGCACTGGCCGCGTTCGCCCTCGAGCCAATTTACTAAGCCGCGCGACGCCCACCCAAACGCGGCCCGCGCGCTTCCGAGCATCGCGTAGTACACGCGAACCCCAGCCATGCCAGTCCTTCATTGCCCGGCTCCGGACATATCCGCGCAAGCTGCATCACGCGCCCAAATTCCCCGCCGGCCGCGTTTCGAAAGGCGATCCCGGTAATATCTCGCGCCTGGCTCGAAAGCTCCACGCTTCGCGACGACCGCACCATTGCATGACAATACGACGCGAAAAACTGCAACATCGCCACGGCCGAAATTGCGAGAATCAAACACGCCATCATTGACGGCCCATCGCACTCGACAGCGGCCCCGCTGCTGCTACACTCGCGACGGCCAGCCGGTCGTCATCCTTGACTTGTGAAAATGTGTAAGCCCACGCCGCGGGCAAACAGACGCCGAGCACTGGCGACACGTACTGCCACAATGTAATCGCCGGATAGAGATTAGCGAGGGCAAACGTCGCTGCGAGGGCGCTAAAGTAGACGCCAAGCGACAACACAAACTGGATTAGCCGGGTACGCGTCTCGTGAAGCTTCATGATCGCAGCCCACAGCACGTAAGTAAGAATTAATCCTACGAAATAGAGATTCTGTGCTAGCCTCACCGCGAAATAGGTCAACATCTTGTCGTGAGACCGCTCCACCAGCGCATACGAAACGATCGCCGTGGCCGCCAGCAAAACCATCGCCCCGGCGCGCACATACTTCCCCAAACGCAGCTCGGCGAAAACGTGAGCGTACAATCCCATTAGAACCAAGAACAAAAGGATCGTCAACAGGGCGTCGGAATAATAGTAGAAGTAAAAATATCGCTGCGAGCTGTAGCCGTAATTCGATAGAAGATAATAGCGCAAAATTCCTAGAATGCCATCCGTCGCAATGTATAGACTAAGAGCGAGATATTTTAGGAATGATTTAGATCGAATTGCGCACACAACCACGAAGGCATCCAGGAGGACACCTGCGACCCATAAGACGTAATCTGCCGGACTCAGCAACCAAACCTCTTAGCAGCTGAGACCGGGTACCCAAGGCCGACCAGGCGGGGCCTTGGATATCAGCTTCAGCTCACTACGCTGCGCGAGGCGGCATCGGTGGAACCGGTGCGCTGCCGTTACGCGGCGGCATCGGCGGAACCGGTGCGCTGCCGTTAGCTGAGAGCGTGTTCGCGGCATGATTCACCGTCAAGACTCCGCCAACGGCTCCCACTGTTACGACCAACAACGCTGCTATTGCGAGTACTGCTAGGTACTTGGGCATATAGCCCTCCGAGAGAGAGAACAACGGAGGGACTATACACCGAACTGTGCCACTTTGGTACTAAAGTACTATTTTTCGCCTTTTGTGTCTAAACGATCAACACCCCCGGCTTTGACCGTTGGCACGGGCTTTCACCCGCCAGGCCGGTCAGTCGGTTCCGATATTTCCACTGTCAGGATAGTTTCCGACGTCGGCATGAGCAATGGTACGGAGGTCCTACGGGGACAACCGGTCGCGAAGCGGCGTTCTAACCGGATTTTGAGCGCCATTGGCCTCAACGGAGCCCGTGTGCGCATCAATATGGGAGTAATTGCGAAACGTACGATGCTGCAAACGGAATTTAGCCGACGCTAATCCCGCCGCCAGCTTGACGTCGTGGAACCACGTCCGTACCATGTCGAAGACCCGCGGATGCCGGTGTAGCTCAGGGGTAGAGCGAGGGTCTCATAATCCCTAGGTCGTGAGTTCGAGTCTCACCACCGGCACCATCCTGCTTAGCGCAATCGATGACTTTGGTTGCTTGCCGCTGGTCCGGCGCTAGCCCGGATACCAAATCTTGCGCGGTTCATCTCCGGCGCGTTTATAAGTCCAGGCTTCTTCGATCAGTCGCGGCAAATCGTGACGCGGTCTCCATCCCAGTAGAAATTTCGCCTTCGTATTATCCAGCCATGTTGAGCGATACGGAGTCTTGATCTCAACCGCCGGAAGCCCTCGCGTCCGCTGTAGGTACGCCGCCACGTCCCCGTAGTCCACAGGTTCATCCATGCAAATGTTGAACGTCTGCTGGCGGGCCTTCGGGGTGTCGAATGCCAGTAGGATTGCATCCGCCAGATCGCTCACGTGCACGAAATTGCGCTTCACCGGTTGCGCGTCTGGATCGAGCATCAGGGGCACCGCGCCACTTTTCACATACGCATCCGCCTTGGCCGCTCCCACCAAGTCGCGCCAGCGCGGTCCTCCGAAAACGTCCTCGCCAAACGAAAGCGAATATTTGAAATCGTCTTTCTCCATAATCCAAGGCGCGCGCAGGCAGCACCCCGAAAGATCGTACTGGATAAAATATTGTTCCAGCATCACTTCTTCGAGCACTTTCGATAGCGCGTAGCAGCCGGGATAGGCGCTGTGCTTCTGCTGCTCCGTTACCGGAACCGGATGAGCGTAAAAGAAATGGCCCACCGAGCCATCGCCGCCGATCAAGATGAACTGCTTAAATGCCGAACTTGCGCGGCACTCCTCGAGCAACCAAAACAATCCCTTCACGGTAACGTCGATCACTTCGTCGGGCGTTTCCTTGCACGTGGCGCAGTGCAGCACGTGAGTTACGCCTTGCATGGCCTTCCGCGCCGTCTCGCGGTCGGCGATGCTGCCCCGCACAATTTCCAAACGCTCGCGCGGTTCGATCGCGCGGTTGTGGCAGAGCGCGCGAATGCTCGCGTCCCTCCATTCACTGGATTCGAGGATGCGCTCGATAGTGTGCGAGCCCACCTTTCCTGCCGCACCCGTAACAAGAAGACGTCTCATGGCACGTAAGTTTACACTCGTTCGTGGGCGACTCTCATCTGTGTATTCGAGTCCGTCGACGGCGGCCTCGCCGCAAAAGACGGACCGCTCAAGTGTTTCTCAAATCGCGGGTGCGGATCGGAAGCTTGTGGACGCCGGCGCGATGATCGACGGAGATTCGATCATTCGCTCATAGTCCGGGCGTCAGTAGGCGAATCGCCGTTCGCTATACGTGGGACAATTATCCCGAATGCTGCAACCTATACAACACCGTCGCGTTTCAACCGCCTATGCGAATATGCCGGAACGAGCTAAACAAACCAAACACGTTCAGAAGCCACAGCACGACCACGATTACAACAACGCCGTTCAAGATCGATTTGATGGTTCCTTGCATCGGAATGAATCGGTTGATTAGCCAAAGTAAAACACCCACCACGATCAAAACCACAACGATGTTGATGAGCGGCATGGATTGCGTCCTCCTTGCTCGGAAAATTCAATCGAGATGGTCAAGCCCGAGGTTACGCAAATGTGCCTGCTTACAAAATACAATGAACGTGGTAGGGTCCCAGGAGAACATACGTTACACACAACCCTAAAGGTTTCCTTTGAACGCGAACGCCACGGCCGCCAGGATACAAAGGAAACTCATCACGTAATTCCATTTCGGCGGCGCGCCCAGATAGAAATACGCGAAGACCGCGAATACGCACAGCGTGATCACCTCTTGAATGATCTTCAGTTGATAGACCGTGAACTCGCCGTAGCCCCAGCGGTTTGCCGGAACCTGAAAACAATATTCTCCGAACGCAATCACCCAGCTGAACAGGATCGCCTTGTATAAAGGCAGGCTCGGATACTTCAAATGCCCGTACCACGCGAACGTCATGAACGTATTGGAAACGCACAGTAGAAGAATGGTTCGCATCGAGCCTCCTCGATATCGGCGCTGCCAAAGCGCTCACGATGGTAACCCAGCACATCTCAAAGACGGCAGTTTCAACATGCTAAAATCCCTTCGCCCATTGCGCATCAACATGAAATCGACATCCAATCTTTCGGAATAAATGCGACGAAACTGAAAGGCAGGTCCCATCCACATGAGAGAACAAAACGAACGGATATTTCGCGGGAATCGGCTCGCAGCCCTCGCGGCATTTCTGTGCCTGACGCTTATCACGCTGGCGCCGCGCGCTCGCGCGCAGTTTAGCTCCCCCAGCGGTAGCACCGCGCAGCCGCAGGCCAATCAGGTTCCGCTATCCGGGCGCACAGCGCAGAACGGTTCGGTTGCCGCGGCCGATCAGCCCGTGCCGGGAACCACGACCAGCGTCGACACGCTGAATCCCACGGTGCAAGTCTCCGGCCCATATTCAGGGAGCGCCAATAGCACAACGAAAATGCCGTTCTCCGGCAAGCTCTCGCTGCGCGAAGCCATTGCGCGCGGCCTCGCCTACAACCTGGGTGCCGTCGGCCTCTCGCAAACCGTCCGCCAGGCCGAAGGCCAGGCTCACTCTGTGCGAAGCACGCTGCTGCCGAATCTGAACGGCGACATCGCCGAAACATTTGAAACCGAAAATCTCGCCGCGCTCGGCCTGCGCATCAAAGTCCCTGGCTTCACTTTTCCCACCGTCGTTGGTCCATTCAATTACATGGATGTGCGCGCGCGATTGACGCAAACGATAGCAAACATGACGGACGTGAATAATTATCGCGCCGCCAAGGAAACCGAACAGGCCGACAAACTTTCCGCCGATGATGCGCGCGACCTCGTAGTGCTCGCCGTTAGCGGCGCGTACCTTGAAGTCATTGCCGCGGAAGCCCGGGTGAAATCAGAGCAGGCGCAACTGGAAACCGCCAACGCTGTTTTCGGCCAGACGCAACAGCAATTTCAGTTCGGCAAAGTCGCGCAGATTGACGTCAATCGAAGCCAAGTGGAAGTTTTGACGGAACAGCAGCGCCTGCTCTCGCTGCAGAACGACTTAGCGAAACAAAAAATCAATCTCGCGCGCCTCACCGGCCTGCCGCCCACCGACCAATTTGAAATCACCGACGACATCCCCTACTCCCCCGCTCCTCCCATCACCGTCGACGACGCGCTGAAGCAGGCATTCAACAATCGCCCGGATCTCAAAGCCGCCGAGGCCGAAGTTCACGCCGCGGAGCTTGCGAAATCCGCGGCGCGCGATGAGCGTCTGCCCTCGCTTGCCGTCAGCGCCGATTTCGGCGCGATCGGCGTTAATCCCGGTGAGGCGCGCTCTACCTACACTGTCAGCGGCACGCTCACAGTTCCCATCTGGCAAGGCGGCCGCGCCGGCGGTGACGTCGAACAAGCCGACGCCGCGTTGGACCAGCGTCGCGCCGAGCTCGAAGACACGCGCAGCCAGATCGAAAGCCAGGTCCGTGAAGCGTATCTCGACGTCGAAGCTGCCGCGAGCCAAGTGGAATTAGCCGACAAGAATCGTCAGGTGATTGCGGAGACGCTCGGTGAAACGCGTTTGCGCCTCGGCGCCGGCGTCAGCGACAACGTCGCGCTGGTGCAATCGCAGGAGTCGATGGCCGGCGCCAACCTCGACTACATCGACAGCGTGTTCGCGCACAACGTGGCAAAGCTCAGCCTGGCGCGCGCCATCGGCGGCGCCGCCGAAACTTTGCCCCAATATTTGAAGATGCAGTAGCGAATCGCGCGAACACTCGCTGCCAGCGCGGCGATTTCGCGGCTCGATTTCGCAGTGCGATTTTACGGGGTGATATTCTCTGGCGAACGCGCTACGTATCAGCTTTTCTTGCGATCGACTTTCAGCTCAAGGTTCACGCTCGTGCGCGAATCGAAGCTCGAAATCGTGTGCGTGGAAGAAGTCATTCCGGCGTGCTCGGCATAAATTTGGTAGTCCACGTTGGGATCGAGCCCGCTGAACGTGTAATTGCCGCTATCGTCCGAGATATGACTCTGCACGTTCTTCGTGCTCATGTTCTCAAGATAAATCACAGCCGAAACGATCGGGTTCTCGCTCTTGTCCACCACCTGCCCCACCACGGTCCGCAGTTCCGGCCCCTTGTTCTTGCCTTGGTCTTGGGCCAACGCGCACCCGGCGCTAAGCAATACCAAAACGAAAATCGCACCCGCGCGCGCTCTCATCACTGCTTGCCTCCCCTGACCGGAACCAAATGCAGCGCCAAATCCACACGGTCGGTCTGCGTGGCGTCAACGTCCTGCGACAGCGTCTGGTACCCCTTCGCGTCCACGCGCAACACGTACACCGCGTTCTCCGGCACGTGCATCGCGAACTCGCCCTCGCCGTCCGACGTCGCTTCCCACTTCCACTTCGTTTCGCCGACCACACTCATGCGCGCCCGCGCGTTCGGCACCGTAAAACCTTTGTCGTTGAACACGGTCGCGTAAACCAGAAAATCCGGCGTGTGCGTTTTCTGCGCGGAGCCGGCGGCCACACCTGCTCCCGCAGTGGCGCCAATCAACAGCATTGTGGCTGTAACAACGAGCGCGGAAAAAGAGACTTTCACGCAGTGGCCCAGTTACATCGCAAACATATTCCAGCTTTCAACCGTGCTCAATCAATTTCGATTTTAATTTCGCCAACTCCGGCGCCTCGTCCTACTCGTCGTCTTCCTCATCATCGTCGTCGTCATCTTCCAAGTCGTCGTCCGCGCCTTTCGCCGGCTTCGCATCCTCATCGTCGTCCTCGTCGTCATCGTCATCGGAAATCACATTCACGCTGACGGGACGCTTCTGCACGACTTCAAGATCCGCCTCACACTCCAGGCAGCTCAGGATCTCGCCCTCTTCCACTTCATCCTCGTCGCAATCGACTTCCGCGCCGCATTTTGGGCAACGAACCACGGTGGGAATCTCCTTCCTGACGGCTGCTGTCGAGCCCCTTGGGCGTATTATATACCGCCGATGGTAAGTGTGCGACGCCGCGAAATCAAGAATCGACGCGAGTACCCCGGCCTCCCCGTCATAGGCGTTGGCGGCGTGGTGATTCGTGGCGACACCGCGCTTCTGATCCGTCGCGGCCACGAACCGTTCAAGGATCAGTGGTCCATCCCCGGCGGCCTGCTCGAGCTAGGCGAAACCATCCGCGCCGGCCTGGCGCGCGAGATGCTCGAGGAAACCGGCTTGGTAGTTCGCGTAGGCGAACTGATCGAAGTCTTTGAGCGCATCATTCTTGATCCCGCGCCCCGCGTTACTTCCGATACGGCGCTCGACTCTAAGCCCGGTTTCGTGCGCACCGCGAAACTTGATTCCACGCGCCGCTCTCTAACCAAATCACAATCGCGCCGCGAGCCGAAGCGAGCGGCACGCGCGAAATCAAAATCCGAGCCCGCCACCGATCGCGATGCCACCAACATCAATAATGCCCCGCGTCCACGCTACCACTTCGTGATCCTGGATTACCTGTGCGAACCCGTCGGCGGCATGCTCCACGCCGGCAGCGACGTCACCGACGCCCGCTTCGTCCGCGAACAAGATTTGCCGAAGTATGGCCTAACCGAAACCGCCCTCCGGGTCCTCCACGCCGCCTTCACCCTGGCCCGCGCAATCCCCAAGCCCTAACGCGCCCGGCGGTAGCAGTGCCTGATGTGGCGCCAGGCTTCAGCCTGGCATCTTTCTAGTGCGAACCTTCCGCCCTGAATGGCGGCGCTACAAAAACAATCGGCTGCCCCATGCGCCCCAGCGCCTATTGTCATCCCGAGCGAGTCCGCCGCGGCGGACGACGAGGGACCTGCTTTCGTCTTTCTGCCGCCGCTTAGAATTACGACAGTCATTCTGAGCGAAGTCCCGACACTCTGGGCTTTTCTGTCCGCGCCGCGCGGACAGGTCAGGACGCAGTCGGAGAATCCCTCTTCCGGTTCAGGTGTGCGCCTTCGTTTCACTCTCCGTCAGGCGCGCCGCCGTGCGACCCACCATGCCACCCAAACCGCCCCACCAACGGCACAAACCGGCAAAAATACATCGCCGTCACCCGCAACTCTCCCCCAACCTTCCGCCCACACACGAGCTGCTGTTCGTCTTTCGAGCCGGACCGCCGAGCGGGCCAGACGCGCGGCCGAGTCGTGCCGACCGGCACAACAATCCTCCCGCCCTCCGCCAACTGTTCCACCAGCGGCAGCGGAATCTCCGGCGCCCCCGCCGCAACCAAAATCGCGTCAAACGGCGCAACTTCCGGCAATCCCAACGTGCCATCGCCCACATGAACGTGCACGTTTTCATACCCGTCGAGCCGCGCCAGTCTCGCGCGCGCCACCAGCGCCAATTCCGCTCGACTCTCGATCGTGTAAACCTCGCGCGCCAACCGCCCCAGCACCGCCGCCTGATAACCCGACCCCGTCCCCACCTCCAGCACCCGCTCGACGCCAGAAAGTTCCAGCGCCTCACTCATCGAAGCCACCATGTAAGGCTGCGAGATCGTCTGACCTTCCCCAATCGGCAGCGGCGCATCGTCATAAGCCCGCGCCCAATATTCTTCCGCCACAAATTCGTGCCGCGGCACACTCAGCATCGCCTCCAGCACCCGCTCCGACCGAATTTTCCGCCCGCGCAGTTGTCGCGCAACCATCCGCGCGCGCTCCTCGCGTCGCCCGTCGGCAATCGCCTCCGGCATCTGTGAATCCTGCGGCATCGTCACTTCCTCGCGGACGTATTTGCGTGTATCTTAGCCAAAGCAGTTGCAGCGTTCCATCTCCGGAAGTCCGCCGATTCTGTGCGAGGTCGCAGTGTGTCGTGGACCACGTCGACAAGGCAAAACGGTCGCTCATTATGGCCGCAGTTCGGCCGAGAGGTTCGGGACCCGAGAAGATCGTCCGCACGATCATCCGGCGTCTCGGATACAGTTATCGCCAGCATGCGAAGAGCTTGCCTGGTTGTCCCGACTTCGTCTTTCCGACTCAGCGCAAGATCGTCTTCGTTCACGGATGCTTTTGGCACCGTCACGGGAACTGTCGCTACTCCACAACGCCGAAAACCCAACGAAAGTTTTGGGAAGCGAAGTTTGAAAGCAATGTCGCCCGCGACCGGCGAAACACCCGGGAGCTGAGACGGATGGGCTGGTCCGTTCTGACTGTCTGGCAATGCCGGCTAAAGAAAAAAGAAAGATTGATGGAGCGGCTCGATGAGTTCCTCTCGAATTAGTCGCGATAAGAGCGCCGCGAAGCGGCCGATTGGCATCGACTTATTCGCTGGCGCTGGAGGACTGTCGCTCGGCTTCGAGCAGGCTGGCTTTGATGTAGCCGCCGCCATTGAGATCGATCCCGTTCACTGCGGCGTGCACGAATTCAATTTTCCAAATTGCGCCGTCATCTGCACAGACGCCGCCAAAACTACAGGCGAGCAGATTCGCGAGGCCGCTGGCTTAAACGGAACTCCGATCGATGTCGTGTTTGGCGGCGCACCCTGCCAGGGCTTCTCGCTAATTGGACACAGAGCTCTCGACGATTCCCGCAACGGCCTCATCCTCGAATTCATGCGCCTGACCGAAGAATTGGGCGCGCGCTATTTCGTATTTGAGAACGTTCGCGGATTGACGATCGGAAAACACCGAGGTCTTTTGGACGAGCTTATCGAAGCCTTCGACGAAAAAGGCTATGACGTAATGGCTCCGTACCGCGTGCTCAACGCCGCGGATTTCGGCGTGCCACAAGATCGCCGCCGCCTCTTCCTGATGGGCGCGAAAAAAGGTTTGCCGCTTCCGAAGTACCCGGTCGCGACGAACGGGCCGCGGAAAACGGTCTGGCAGGCGATCGGGGACCTACCCGATCCGGAGCGCTACGCGGAACTCATGGAGACCGACGCAATCTGTAACGCCAAATTCGCGAAAGCCTCCGAGTACGCCAGGGTGCTCCGCGGGCTCGCGAACGATGCCAGTGATTTTTCCTATCCGCGCCGGTGGGATCCGACGCGTCTCACGTCGAGTGCGCGCACGGAGCACACTGCATTGTCGAAGCGTCGGTTTGCACAAACGAAGCATGGGAAGACGGAGCCGGTAAGCCGCTTTCTTAAACTCGATCCGGACGGCATATGCAATACGCTCAGGGCGGGAACCGGCAGCGAGCGGGGAGCATTCACGTCCCCGCGCCCGATCCATCCCTATTCACGGCGGTGCATTACCGTGCGCGAGGCCGCGCGGCTACACTCTTATCCCGACTGGTTTCGATTCCATGGCACGAAGTGGCACGGATTTCGACAGATCGGAAATTCCGTACCGCCCCTTCTAGGGAGGGCGGTTGCAGCCGAGCTTGTACGATCAATGGGCGTTGAACCCAAGCGTCCGGCAGGAATCGTCGAGCTCGAAGGCGAAGATCTGCTTTGGATGACCATGAGCGAAGCGGCCCAACGCTATGGGGTATCCGGCCGAGTCGTTGGACGGCGCCTGCGTCGAAATGAGAAGCGCAAGAGCGCAGCGGCCTGAAGAGGAAAGATGGCGACCACGAAAGACAAGTCTGCCCAGTACGTCCCGATTATCCTGCACATATTTCGTAAGTATTGGAAGACCAATCCCAAGGCATTTGAATTCCATCGCGACGAACTCGTGGCGGCCGCAAAAACGTTGCGCGTAGAGCGGCCGGATAACTTGGGCGATTTGATCTACTCCTTCAAATTCCGACGCGCCCTACCGGAAGAAATTGTCAAGACTGCGCCGAAGGGCAAAGCGTGGATCATCGAAGGCGCCGGACCGAGCCGCTACCGGTTCCGACTCGTGAGATTGGGCGACACCGTGATCGTGCCACGTGAAGACATTGCGGCCACGAAAATTCCGGACGCGACTCCAGAGATCATTTCGGCATACGCCCTTGGCGACGAACAGGCGTTGCTCGCGAGAGTCCGATACAACCGGTTGATCGATATCTTTCTCGGACTGACGACTTATTCGTTGCAAAACCACCTGCGCACGCAAGTCAAAGGAATGGGGCAAATAGAGATTGACGAGATTTACGTCGGCTTGAACCGCCAGGGCGCTCACTTCGTCGTCCCGGTGCAGGCGAAGGGCGGGTCCGACAAGTTGTCGCCGGCGCAAACGACACAAGACGTTGCTTGCTGCAAAGCCAAGTTTCCAGATTTAATTTGCCGCCCGGTGTCGGCGCAATTCATGGCGGACAACGTGATTGCCCTATTCGAAATGACGGTAGAGCGGGATCGTGTTCTTGTCGTTGAAGAGCGTCATTACACGCTCGTGCCGAGCGATGAGATCGACGCCGCCACGAAACGACAATACGCGGAACGATCATGATATCTAGCCCGCAACTACGACACGCATGTGCCCCTGATGCCGCGAGCGTGGAGCGGTCCTCACGACGATTTCGACATCGCGACCGAGCAGCGTTAGGAAGTGCATCAGTCTTCCGATGGAAAAACCAGAGAACTGGCCGCGCAGAAGTCGCGATATTTTCGGCTGGTCGATTCTCAAGATGCGTGCCGCGTTAGCTTGAGTAAGACGGCGTGCCCGGACGGCATCGCCAATGCGACACGCGAGACCCGCCTTCGCGACGTGCTCTTCCGCGCTTGGTATCCCGATGTCGGTGAAGACGTTCCCACTACTATGTTCCACGCGAATTCGCTTAGCCATGCCCATAGCATACCTAAATTGGCATAACTCTTCGAATAGACATACAGTATCTTGACAGACTGGTACAAATCTGCTATACGGTGGCATGAACCGCGAAGAACTATTTCCGATCACTCGACTGCGCAGACAGACCCGGTTTCTTTCACCGCTCTCTCCTATAATTTTTATCGCTCAAAACCAGCCATTTCTGTACTTCTCGGGGTACAACCCTTCCAGAATCAACAGTTCTGAGAATTTTGCAGTTTCCCCTATCTCATTCGCTCTCATAGACTTGAAGTCTACTAGAATCAGCACTTCCGGGAATAAGGACTTAAAGTCTAATTATTTCAACACTTCCGGCGCAAAGGACTTAAAGTCTTTTAGAATCAACACTTCCAAAAAACAGGGGAGGGGGGGTACGAGCGATATTTGGAGCCTGCTAAAAGCCAAAGCGTTGGCAGAATCGACTCAGATTGGCGCCTGAGTAGAAAGCTCAAACCGAACAATTTGCCCGTGAAGCGCCGGGCGCTACTCGAAATGCTGGAACAAATTGTTCAGCGATTCGGCGAGGGTGGGGTGGGCGAGGGTGGCTTCGCGCAACGCGGTGAAAGGCAATTTGCCCATCATGGCCAATTGCAGCATGGACATGATTTCGCCGCCTTCGATGCCGAGCACGGCCGCGCCGAGAATTTGATTCGTTTCGGCGTCGACGATGGCTTTCATGAAGCCACGCGTTTCGTCGGTCTCAAGCGCGCGGGCTACGTAGCTCATGGGCATTTTGGCCACGCGAACCTTTTTGTTTTGCGCGCGGGCTTCGGATTCGCTGAGGCCGATGCGCCCCAATTGGGGATCAATGTAAACGGTGTAAGGCACCATGCGGCCTTCGGTGGAGGCGCTGCCCTTCTCAATCAGGCTCGTGCGCAGGATGCGGAAATCGTCGTAGGAAATGTGCGTGAAGGCCGGGCCGCCTTTGATATCTCCCAGGGCGAAAATGCCGGCCGCGCTGGTTTCCAATTTCGCGTTCACCTGAATGAAGCCGTGGCTATCGATCGCGATGCCTGCGGCGGAAACGTTCAGCGAATCCGTATTGGGGGTGCGCCCCGTGGCGAGTAGCAAATGAGATCCATCGATGGTGCGCGGTTCGTGGCCGACTTGCACGGTGAGACGAATCGCATCGCCATTGGGGGAGACAACGGCGTTGGCAGCGCCGGCGTTTGGAACTCCACTGGCAGTTTGGGCAGCGGGAGGAATTTTGGCGACGCTCGCCATTTTCGCGTTGAGCACGATCTCGATGCCGTCTTGCTTCAGGATGGCGGCGACTTCGTCGGCGACATCGGAATCTTCGCGCGACAGTAATTGCGCGCCGGACTGGACGATGGTGACGCGGCTGCCGAAGCGGCGGAACATTTGGCCGAACTCCAGGCCGACGTAGCCGCCGCCGAGAACGATCAGATGCTCCGGCACTGCGGCCAATTCCATGATGGACGTGCTGTCGAGAAACGGCACGTCCTTCAAACCGTCAATCGCGGACACGGAGGGGCGCGCGCCGGCGTTGATAAAAATTTGTTCGCCGGTGAGCACGCGCTGCCCGCCGTCCTTGAGTTTCACGAGCACGGATTTCGGCCCGGTGAAACTGGCATCGCCGAAGATAAGTTCCAGATTTTTCGTTTTTGCGATGCGCCCTTCGCCGCCCGTGCGAAAAGTGTTCACGATGTCGCGCTTGCGCTGCCGCACGCGTTCCATATCGACGCGAATGTCTCCGGCGGCCGCGCTGACGGTTCCGTCTCCGGCTGTGGCGCCGAAGTGCACTCCGTAGTCGGCGGCGCGACGCGCGAGATACGCGACGCGCGCGCTCGCGACCATGGTCTTCGTGGGCGTGCATCCTTCGTTGATGCACGTTCCGCCGACGTGCTTGCGCTCGACGAGCGCGGTGCGGAGGCCCGCGCCCGCGAGCGCCGCGCACAACGGATTTCCGCCTTGCCCCGAGCCGATAACGATTGCCGCGTATTGATCGGACGCACTCATCGAAAACTCTCCAGAAAATCTCAGATGACTCGCGCCGGAACCGCACGCGACAAATTGTTTCGCCAGACTGCGCGCTGTGCTAGTCCATTAGAATCGCGACAGGATAAGGATAGCGCCGCCAATCGCGACCGCGTCTTCCAAAAGAGCGATGACGATGCCGGGAACTTTGAGCGCCTTCACAAGGCGCGTGCGGACCGCGTGGCCCGCGAACGCGCCGACAATTCCTCCGACTGCGCCAAGCACCGCGCCAATCGCGGCCGATTGCGCCGCCGCGAGCGCGAGCGCCACGCCGGAAAGTCCGCCGAGCATGATGCGCGCGATCAGACCGGGAGGTTTCAGGCGGCTGGGAGTGGACGGGAGTTTATCGGCGACCAACTCGAAAAGCGCGAGCAAAGTGAAAATAGCAACCGCGGCGGTGGACCCCATAAAAGAGAGAGCGGTGTTGTGAAGATTAATCCAGTTTCGATGGGCGGCCCAGGCCACGACCGTCGGCGCCGTCATGGAACGCAGACCGGCGACCACGCCGATCAAAAATGCGAGAAGCAGAACTTGAGAATGAGGCATTCGCGGTCTCCGAAGTGCTCGCGTCGATTGAGAGCCAAGATGGCGACCTGAAGGCGGCCGCTACGAAAGCATTAGCACCCGCTGACGCTTCGGCGGATGGGACACGACTCCGGGCGACAGAGAGATCCCTCGCTGCGCTCGGGATGACGGTGCGCTCGCGCACCGTCACTTGTAACGCTTGCGGATGATGAAGTCGAGGCCGAAGGTGCCGTTCTCGTCGCGGAGGGCGACAACGGAGAGACTGCGGTTGATGTCGTATTCGATTTGAATTACTTGCTCTTGCGTGGAAGAAACGTTGGAGATGTAGGTGACGGCGAGATTGCGCGTGACTTGCTCCTCGATGGTAACGCGCGCGGCTGAAGTTTGGATGGAGGTGGGGCCGCCAAGGAACGGATCGACGCGGAAACTTGTGACGCCGAAAAGACGCTCAACGCGCGAGCCCAGTTGGCTTGAGATGGCTTCGGAGAGCAGCGTGGTGGCGCCCAATTGGGGAGTGGAGGCGCCGGAGGTGCCGCGCAGTCCGCTTTCTTCGCCGGTTTGGCCGAGGGCGAGAAGCGAAATGATATCGCTCGAAGGCAGCGGCGGATCGGCGCGATAGGAAAGCTGGAGGCGGCTGGCGGGTCCGGTGAAATCGAGTGTGACTTCATATTGCTGGATCGTGGTGGTGGCTTCAACGTTGAGAACCGGATCGAGGCGAAACGGATTCGAGAAATTCAATTCGCCGCGCGTCAACTTATATTGATTGCCGCGAAAATTCATTTCGCCCGTGAGCAGATGGATGTGGCCGAGCAGAATGGGGCGCTCCCAAGTGCCGCGCACGCGAAGGCTCGCGTCGATTTGAAAATTCGCGCCAGACCATTGCATGCGCGCGTCGGGGCTGGCGTCAGCTTCGAGATCAAACTGAAGATTGCGCAGGAAAGGCGATGAAGTGGTGGGCGAGCCGATCGGCGCGCTCGAGGAACTGACAAGCGACGCCATGTCAAATCCTTCAGACATCAGCAAGCGATTGACGACGACATGGCCGGATAGCACGGCGGAATTTGAATCGCCGACGAGGCGCAGTGTGCCGCCGGCAAGCCAGCTCATGCCGACGGGATAGCGCACGCGCACTTGATCGGAAGTCGCGGCGAGATCGAAACGCAGAGGTCCATCGCCGTACGTGATGGCACCGGTGATTTGCGCCGTGCCGCCGCCGGTTTGCGCGGTCACGTTGTCAAGAACCAGACGCGTGGTATCAAAAATAAAATTGCCGTTCACGTGACTGAGGCCGGCGGGGAAATCGCCGTAATTCGCGGAAGCGTCGGCGACGCGAACATTTCCGCGAACCAGCGGCGCGGCGAGCGTGCCGGAAATGGCGGCATCCATTTGCGCGCGGCCGCCGGCTTCGAGTTGAGGCCAGAATCCGCCGACAAGAGCAAGGTTAACGGCGCCCTTGATGTGGAGGTCGAGCGCTTGTCCCGCGCCGAATCGCGCGTAACCGGAAATGCTGAAGTCGGTGTCGGGCCCGTGCAGGCTGGCTTGCTCGATGTGAACTTCGCCGGTTCTGTAATTGATGCGGATGGGACCGGCGTTTTCAAGATCTACCGATTCGAGATGGAAATCGATGCGCGAGAGCTCGGCTTCGACGGAAAGCGTATCGGGTTGTGCGAGGAAACCGGCGAAGGCGGCGTGGCCGTCCGCGGAACTGTGACCGGTGAGTCCATTCAAATGCAATGCGGCGGTGAGGAAAGGATCGAGATCAATCTGCGAGAACGTCATCTGCCCCTGTACGGGATCGTCGCCGGCAAGTGTGACTTCCAATTGGCCGTCGAGATGACCGGTGGACATGGCCGAACTGACTTGCAACGCGACCGTGCGGCCGTTGCCGGTGACGCGGCCTTCAAAGCTGCCGATGGTGTCGCCGCCGAGCCGGAGATCGACGACGCGCAACGTGCCTTCGGCGGTGGGCGCGGCAAGCGGGCCGTGGCCGCTGAGTTGGAAACTCAATTGACCGCCGACGGAGAGCTTGGGCGTTTGCACACGAGGAATCGTATCGAGAGCGATGGCGGCGCCGGTGACATCGAAAGAAACCGTGCGATTCACCGTGTCATATGAGAAGCCCCCGGTGAGAAGACCAGTTGGCGCGGAGGCTGGCGCTCCCGCCGCGGCAGGCAGGTGGAACTCGGCGTTTGAAATGGCCACGGTGCTGCCATGCACGGCGACTTCGCCGCGCGCGCGCGTAAGGCGCCAGCCCCAGCCCTCAAGATCGGTGACGTCAAACAATCCGGTGAGCTGCGGATCAGCGCGCGTGCCGCGGCCGTGAAATTCTCCAGTGAGCGTGCCTTGCACGGGATACGACCAACCGAAAATTTGCTGTACGTCGCCGGTGTCGGCGCCGGCGACGCTGGCGTCAAGAGTGAAGGCGGATGACGGCTCGAACGTCCAGTTGTGAAGCGCGAGCGTCAAATCCAATTGCGCTGTGGAACGACCGCGGCTCGCGACGGTGTGCAGCATCGAGAATCCCGACGGACTGTAGGTCATCGCGCCGGCGAATTCGTCCCACTCAAGGGAGCCGTAGCGCACCTGCTGTGCGCGCACCGAACCAGTGAACGTGGGCGAGCCGATCGGCCCGGTAATCGTGCCGTCCCAATGAACTTGCCCGCCGATTGGTTCTGGCTCCGCGTCGCTGCCGCGCAGGCGATTGATGAAGTCGTCCCAATCGGCCAAGCGCGTCGTATCAAGCGTCAGGTTGAGATTGGAACCGTGTTTGCCGATGACGCCTTGAAGGGCAACCGTGCTGGTGGGCGTGGTGATTTGGCTGGGGCCGATGCGGACGATTTGCGGTTCGACTACGTAATCGAAATCCAGGCGCGCCGCCATCGGAATTTCGACGGCGCCGGGCGCGGCGGGCGGAGTGAACTGAGCGACGCCGCGCGCTTCTAAATCTCGAAAACCACCGGTCCACGTAGCGGTTGACGTCACTGAAATAGTGCTCGCCCAACGGAGCGGCGCGAGCGGAAAACCGGGATGCTCGACGGCCTTCACGGTTTCGGCATAATCGACACCGCCGCCGGTCGAGTCCAAGCGGAAGCGAGGACCGGTGTAATCCATGTGCAGCCGCCCGGCGAAGTGCCCGCCAAGCACGGCGACTTCGAGATCGTGGACGTCGAGGCCGGCGGGCCCCGCTTGATAATCGCCGCGCGAGGAAATTCCGCGCTCGTGAAACCACAAATGAGAGATGGCGATTTGCTCGGCATCATAGTGACCCGCCACGCTCCATTGCGACGTTGAGCGGCCGGATTTTGTCGTCGGAGGAGCGAAATTGCCCTGACCGGAGAAATCCACGAGACCCGTTGGAGCGGTAGGCGCATGAAAAACGTCGCGCACGTCCTGGAGATCCAGGTGACCACGGTAGCGGAAGTTCAAAACGGGCGGAGCGAAACTCTCCAGATCGCCCTGCGCGTCCAGCGAAGAGTGCGGCAATTGCAGCACAAGCTGCGTCAGATGGAAGCCGGGTTCGGTGAGCGTGAATCGCGCGGTGAGATCGGAGGGAAACGGAATGAGGCGGCGCTCTTGAAATTCGGCGCGTTTCCATTCGAGATCGCCGATGTAAATGCGCTGGCCCGATGGCGTGGCGTAATCCAAAGCCAAATGGAAATCTTCGGCGCGAAATTCGAGTGGCGTGCGCGCGTCATTGTAGAAAAATTCCCCGTTGTTGAGGCGAATCGTAGAGATCGCCAGTTCAAAGAGGCGCTGACGCCACGGTGATGGCGGATTTTTGGACGCGGGCGATGGCAGATTCGTCGAACCATCTTTCGCTACGAGGACATGAATGGACGGCCGATCTATCTCCAGAGCAGAAAGCTCCAGCGCGCGGTGCAGGAGCGCGTCGCCGCGAACTCCGACCACGATGCGATCCGCGTGAAACAGCGGCGGGGATGCGGCGGACTCCTTGCCGTGCAGCGTGAGATCTTCAAGCGTGGCGCGCAGATGAAACCATTCGATGTGGATGTCGGCGAGCTCGACGCGGCCACCGGTGCGCTTTTCGAGCGCCGAGACAACGGCGCCGCGAGCCCAGCGATCGGCCGCACCACTCCAGATCAGGATGCCGGCGATCAACGCGAGGACCACCACGAGCGCCGCGAGCGCAACGACCGCGCGACCGATGAACCGGCGGAATCGTCCGAGCCTCTTCGGGTGCTCGGCGGGCTTGGTGCGCTCCGTATCGTTTTTATCGCGCCCGATTGTTTTTCCGAACCACATTATTTCGGCGCTCCACTTGATTGGGGCGTCGCGGTTGAATCCGGCGCCGCGCCGAGCGGGGGAACGATTTCGATTCGCAGGCGGTCTTTCGATTCATCCAGCCACTGATCGGCCATGCGATTGATCGCCTGTTCGGTCAAGAGCTCGCGGATGTGATCGCGAACTTCGCCAATCGGCGGCACGGACTGGCCCTGCTTTTGCAACTCTGGAACCAACTGTTCGTTGTAATACTTCTCGATGTCCTTCGGGTCAATTTGCGCGGCATCGCGGAATTTTGAATCGAGATAGCGCTCAAGATATGCCTGGCGCGCCACCATCTGATGCACATCGTCGGTGGAAAGACCAAGTTCCGCCAAGCGCGCGAGATAGGCATCCGTAGTTGGGAACTTATGTTCGATCCCGGCAACGTTGCTCGCGACTTCGGTTTCCGGCGCGGCGGGAAAATGCGCGGCTTGCGCTTCGGAATTGACGATCCACTGCTCGATCAATTCCTGCGTCAAGCGATCATCGGAATCGGAGCGGCCGGAAACGAGTTTCTGATACGCGGCCAGTTGATCGAGATCACTTTGCGTCAGGATGTCGTCTTCGATGCGCACAACGATGCGATCAATCACCTGTTGCGCGCGACCGGAAGGCGGTGCCAGCGGCGCGAGCGCGCCGATGACGAGAAGCAGTGCGGCGCCGATCACTTTGGGCCGCATCAGTAGCTTCCTCCCAAATTCACGAAGAATTGGAATGCCGGCAGGCGCTGCAGCGTCAATCCGCCGCCGCTTGTGGCGGGCAACAGGAACTGGGGCGCATTGAGCTGATAACCCAAATCAATGCTGATGGGACCCACGGGCGTGGCATAGCGAAATTCAAAACCAACGGTGTGGGAAAAATAGTCCAGTTGGTTGGTGCAATTCTGAATGCAGGTTCCCGGAATTGTGGAGCTGAAGACCGGCGTGAGCGGCTTATCGCGAAGCGTGATGGCTTTGAAATCGCTGAAAACATTTCCGCCGTCATAGAAAAGGCCGCCGCCCAGTCGATCGCCGATCCACGGCAGGTGCATGGGAAAGCGCAGGTCTTGATTGAATTCCAAAAGGGCGAGGCCGCCGATCGGAAATCCGGTCAATGGGTCGCGAGGCCCGGCCTGGTTCAAGCCAAATCCGCGCAAGGAGCCACCGCCGCCCGCGAAGAATCGCTCGGGCAGCGGGATGTCAGTGGAAAGGCTGCCGGAGTAGGGAGATTGCACGCCGAATGAAGTGGAGCGCGCAAAGACCAAGTGGCGCCCCAAAGGAGTGTATGTGGAATCCTGCAGAAAAAACCGAATGAAATTGGAGCTCGAGCCGAGCGACTTACTCGCCTCACTGATGTCCGCGTTGTCGAATTCACCGTGCGTGGGGTCGGCAGCGTTGTTGCGGCGATCCCGCACGTAGGTCAAGCCGAAGCCCGAGGCGCGCGTGGGCTGGCTGAATAGCGGAATCTCTTCGGGCTCGATTTGGAGGTCGCTGGCGAGGATGTGGCGATAAAAGTAGCGGCCGATGAGGGAGGTGTAGGGGGTGAGCTTGTCGGTGAGCTGGATCGAGCCTTCATAGCGCGTGGACGTGAAGGTTTGAATGTCGCGCGTTTTGTCGGCGTAGCCGGTGATATCGAGGCTGAAGCGCTTTTTACCGAGAAAGTTTGGATGCGTATAGTCCAAGACGCCGCGGCCTTGCAGTGTGCTGGCGCGGATCTTGAAACTCAATGTGTCGGCGCGACCGGTCAGATTGGCTTTCGTGATTTCAAATGTGACGCGCGGGCTGAAATCGAGGACGGTGCCGGTAGGCCCGGAACTCGCGGTGCCCACGCGCTGCGCTTCAATGCCGATGCCGTAGGCGAGCGTGAGACTCTTGGCCTCTTCGACAAGAACAACCATGTTTTTATCCGGATCTTCACCATCGGGATTTTGCGGGGCGACCTGAACGCTGGTGAAAATTCCCAAATTGTACAGGCGCCGCTGCGTTTCAAAAACCTGGCCTTCGGAAAGCGGCTGTCCGGCCTTGACCGTGACTTCACGCTCGATCACACCAAGCCGCGTGCGTTCAAATCCAGCCACCATCACGCCCGAGACCTGGAGCTGCGCGCCTTCCACGATCGTGTAGGTCAAACGAACTCGAGGATTGCCGCCGGATTGAGCGGGCGGCACGTTTTCAATCTGGCTCGAGAATTGGGCATTTGGAAAACCCTGGTCGTAATAAAGCGCGAGGATATTGTCGCGGTCGGTTGCGACGTTGAAATCGGAATACGGCTGGCCGGCGGAAGAACCGATCAGTTTTTGCAACTCGGCGGCCGAGATAATTCGATTGCCCGCGACGTGCAGTTCACCTACGCGCGTTTGTTCGCCTTCCTGCACGTGAAACTGAACAAAAATATCGCCGCTCTTGCCGTGATAATTTTCCGTAGTTTCGGATTTCACCTGGGCGGAAAGAAATCCGTTGGCTTGATAGAGGCCGAGGATCGAATTGCTATCCTGATCGAGCAAATCCTGACTGAATTTGCCATGCGACGCGAAACCGGCAGGCTCGATGTTGAGGCGGCTGCGCAGGAGCACGGTGCTGAAATACTGATTGCCGTCGAAGGCCACGCCGACGAGGCGGCGGCGAGAGCCACGGACCACGGTGTAAACGATGTCCTCGGTCTTTCCAATGTTGGAGCGCCGCGTGTTCGCCGGAACCGGGGCAGGATTGCCTGTCGCAACTGTAGTTTGATCGCTGGCTGTCGCGGGACCTTCGCTGCTCGTCGCAGACGGCACTGGGATATTAGCAGCATCCGGCGCCGGGTTGGCCGCGGCAGCTTGGCCTTCATCGACCGCGGTGGCTTGGCCTTCGGGGGTCGAGCTGGGCTGCGCTTGGCTGATCGCGGGGGGTAAACCGGCGGGCTGACCGACGGTGTAAGTTACAGCGACGTCGAAATAGCCTTGGCGTTCAAGCGCATTGCGCAGGTCGCGGCGCCCTTCCTGCAGAAGATCGTCATCCACCGCGCCTTCCTGATATATCGGCAGCAACTGGCGAAGATCGTGATTTGAGATTTTGAATCCGACAACCTGGACGTTTACTTTGAGTCCGGTGGTGACGGTCACCGTCAGCGGCATGGTGTTGGACGCGGCGATATAGTCGCCACGAGTTAGCGTGACGCGCGCGCTCAGGTAGCCGCGGGCAACGAGCCAGTTCCGCAGGCGGTCGGAGGCATGCTGCAATGCATCGGATGTGACTTCTTTGCCGGATTTCAATCGGAGATGGCCGCGCAGATCTTCGGAATTCATTCCCGGGGAAGCCTGAATCGTGATCGTGCCGAATTTGGCGCGCGGACCCGGCGCGACCTGAACGGTAATGTTCATGGCATTCTGATCGAGGCGTGGGGCGAGTACGGGATCGAGCTTGGCCTGATAAAGACCGTCGTTGGCGAGCGTTTGACGCAGGCGGGCGATCGCGGGATCGATGTCCGTCTGGCGAAACGGCTCGCCGAGACCCAATTGGAGCGAGGATTCGGCGAGGCCTTCGCTGGGCGGCTCGTGCAACCCCGTAACCAAAACCTGATTGATGAAAAGATTCGCGCGCACGACGTAGTCAATGCGCACACCACCAGCGACCGGCGTGAGCACGGCGCGCAGGTCGGCATAGCGACCCGAGCGAAAAAGCTCACGCAGAGTTTGGCGTTCGGCGTCCAAAGAGAAGGGCTGGCCGGGCTGGAGGGTCAGTCGAGAGGGATTCTCTTCGAGAACGGCGCCGGTTTCACCGACGATGCGGACGGCCACGACTCGCTGCGGCGCGGCCGGCGGGGCGGTTTGAGCCGCCGTGCGGCCGGGCAGGCCCATGCAAAGCACCGCGAAAAACACGGCGAGGCGTCGCGAAAAACTCCAATCGACCGACATCATAATTCACGGAAGTAGGTTAGCACGGGCCGCAGCGCGTTCGCACATTCTTACCGGCAAGGGTTCGGCGCTATGATGGATGCTGCGGGATGACCTGAAAACAAATATGGATCCGAAAATTTACGAGCGATATTCGCGGCAGATTCTGTTCGAGGGGATCGGCGAGACGGGGCAACAGCGGTTGCTCGATGCCTCCGCCGTGCTTGTGGGCTGCGGAGCGCTGGGCACGGCTGTGGCGAATTTGCTGGTGCGCGCGGGACTTGGGCGGCTGCGGATTGTGGATCGGGATTTCGTAGAGCCGTCAAATCTGCAGCGGCAAACGCTGTTCACCGAATCCGATGCACGCGAGGCGCTGCCGAAGGCGATTGCGGCGGAGCGGCGGCTGAGCGAAATCAATTCGGGCGTGCGCGTGGAAGGAGTGGTGGCCGATTTGCGGCCGTCGAACGTGGAGGAGTTGCTGGGCGGATTTCCGCTGGTGCTGGATGCCGCGGACAATTTTGAGACGCGGTTGCTGATTAACGATGCGGCGGTGAAGCTCGGCGTTCCCTGGATTTACGCGGCGGCGGTGGCGAGCTATGGCGTTACGATGACGATTCGTCCCGGGCGGACGGCGTGTTTGGCGTGTCTCGTGGAGTCAAGCGCTGAGGGAAATTCGCTTGCGGCGGGCGCTTCTGGCGCCGGTGCTGGAGCTGAGGCCACATGCGAGACAGCCGGCGTGCTCGGTTCAGCGGCGACGGCGATTGCCGCGCTCGAGGCCGCGGCAGCGCTTCGGCTGCTGAGCCGGGCGCCCAGCGCATCGGGTGAATTAGAAAACGAGAGCGGGCGATTGGTGTCGCTCGATGTGTGGTCGGTGCGATTTCAAACCATTCGCGTGGCGCGGCGCGAGGATTGCCGCGCTTGCGTACGCCGGGATTTTCAATTCCTTGAGGGACACGCGCAACCGCACGTGACTATGTGCGGGCGCGATTCCGTACAGATTCACGAACGGAGTAGAAAACTCGATTTCGCGACGCTCGAGAAAAATCTTGCGGCCACGGCGTCGGACGTCCGTCAGAATAATTTTCTGCTGCAATTCCGCGTGCCGCCGTATCAGATGACGGTGTTTGCCGACGGGCGCGCCATCGTCAAGGGGACGCGCGATCCGGCCGTGGCGCGATCGCTCTATGCGCGATACATCGGATCGTGAAAAAAGCGCGTGAAAAAGCGTAATCCGTGGAATGCGGCGCGATTAGTTTCCGCCGGTGCGGCCTACGGGGGCGCGCAGGGCGGCGCGATCGAGATTTTCGCGGAGGTTGATGAGGGTGAGGAAGGTGTTGAGCGCGCGCGCCTTAAGCTCATCTGTGAGATGCAGGCCGCTGGTGGTGACGCGCGCCAGCAATTCACCGCGATCCGCGATGAACTTGATGATTTCCATTTGGCGCTCGCGGGCCGCGTTGCCGAGCACGGTTTCCCGCCGCATTTCGGAGCAGGCGCGTTCGATTTCAATCGTGAAATGCAAAACGCAAAATCCCTCGGACTCGATCGCCGGTGGAACACCGACGTTGCATCCCGGGGCTTTGCAGATAGAGGCCATGAGGTTGAGAGAACTCGCGCGTATGTGTTGCAGGCGCTGCGTGCGCGCCTGGCGCCTGCCAATTAAATTAATAATGGAGCAACGCCGGATAACGGCTCCGATCCGCTTACCCGGGCAATGATTGTTAGCATCACTGCGGCGGAAAATCCACAAAGAGGAACGTACGCGCCGCGAAACGAGCATCGGAGCGACGTACGGGCCGCATGGACCATGGCCGAGTGCTTTTCGGCTCACGGCCCGGGCGGGGCGCATGCTACACTGGCCCGGCAAAACAAGCGGGATTGCGTCCCATCGAGGCAACGCGCTCTGCGCAGCCCGGTAGGTGATTCGCGCCTTCCGAGGATCTTCTTCCGGGCGGCGACTTCATAATAAAAACGCGCAGTCGGCGGGGAGTATTTCGATGTCCGGCCATTCAAAGTGGGCGACAATCAAGCATAAGAAAGCGGCCACGGACGCCAAGCGCGGCCGCATCTTCACAAAACTGATTCGTGAAATCACGATCGCCGCGCGCGTCGGCGGGGGCGACGTAGATTCCAATCCACGGCTGCGCACCGCCATACTCGCGGCCAAGAATGAAAATATGCCCAATGACAATATCGAGCGCGCTCTGATGCGCGGCACGGGGCAACTCGAGGGCGAACAATACGAAGAGGTAAATTTCGAGGGATATGGCCCGGGCGGCGTGGGAATGATCGTGCAGGTGGTAACCAGCAATCGCAACCGCATCGTCAGCGACCTGCGCCACATGATGAGCAAGCACGGCGGCAACATGGCGGAAACAGGCAGCGTCGGCTGGATGTTCTCGCGTAAAGGCGACATCACCGTGCCGAAAGAACAAGCCAACGAAGACAAAATGCTCGGCATCGTCCTGGACGCCGGCGCCGAGGATTTGCGCGACGACGGCACGGACTGGGAAGTGTTGTCTCCGCCCGAAAGGTTCGAGACTGTGCGCGAGGCGCTGACCAAGGCCGGCGTGACGCCGTCGGGCGCGGAGATCGCGTGGGTTCCACAAAACTACGTGAAGCTAACCGGCACGCAAGCAGGGCAAATGCTGCGGCTGATCGAAACGCTCGAGGAACACGACGACGTGCAGCATGTGTTCGCGAATTTCGACATTGACGAGAAAGAGATGCAGGCTGTGATGGCGGAGAACTGACGTCTCGTTTCGCCGGGCTCCAATACGTTCGCGTAGTTCCGCCGGGTGCCGCTTTGGCACGGCGTTCGACAACAGCGCGGCAAAAATTCCTACCGTTCTTGTTTCACCGAGCCGTACACTCTTGCCGTGAATTCTCCCGTTATTGAACATGGCCGTGAAACGATCCTTCTGCGTGTGCTGGGACTGGACCCGGCGCTCGCGGGCGCAACAGGGTATGGCGTGGTCGAGAGCGACGGGAGGAATTGCCGGATGTTGCGCTTGGGCGCGCTTCGGCCGGCGCGCGTGTCCGCGACAACGCGCGAGCATGCGGCGGCGGGCTTACACGATCATCTTTGCCGTATTCACGAACTCGTGTCCGAATTGATCGAAGAATTTGCGCCACACAACGTCGCGGTTGAATCCGTCTTCACGGCGCTGAATCGGAAAACGGCGCTGCGCCTGGCGGAAGTTCGCGGCGTGGTGCTGCTGGCCGCGGCGCAGAAGGGCGTGCCGGTGCGAAGTTATTCGCCGCGCGAGATTAAGTCGCATGTTTCGGGTTACGGCAATGCCGGAAAAGAGCAGATGCAGCAAATGGTGCGCGCCCTGCTTGGACTCGCGGAAACCCCTGAACCCGCCGACGCAGCCGACGCGTTGGCTGTGGCGCTTTGCCATATTCAAGCAGCGCAAGCCGAAACGCGAATGGCGAAGGGCCTTGCGCGCGGCAAGCTCGTGCGCGATGACGCCGAGACGACACCGCGAGCAACGTCGCCGGTAAGGCAAAATCGGGCAACAAGTCGATCAACCGCACGGCCAAGCCCCGCAATTCCCGCTTCGCGATGACTCTCCGCCATCTCCTGCGCGGCACTCTCATCCCAATATCGCTCGGAGTGCTGTGTCTCGCTTCGGTCCACACGGCGCGCGCCGCGGACGCCACAATCGTCTACCGAAAAGTTTTCCCCGGAAGCTCGCCGGAGTTCGTGGAGATTCACGTCGGCCAGGTGCAAGGCGCGACGTGGGACATCCGGCAACTGAGCGATCCTGTCGATACGCAGCCGTTGGAAATTCGGCCGGCACTGCGAGCCAGAATTTTTGAGCTTGCCGCCACGCTGCACAATTTTGACGGGCTTAATTTGGACGTGCATCGGCGTCTGGCGAATCTGGGCCAAAAAACGTTTCGCTACGAGCGGGGCAGTGAAATCCACGAGGCAACTTTCAATTACACGACGGATGACAACGCCAACAAGCTGCTCGAGATTTTTGAAGGCCTCAGCCGCCAGCAAGTGGACCTGCAATCCATCAAACACAGCATGAAATACGACCGGCTGGGCGTGAACGACGCGCTCATGCAATTTGAAGCCGACCTGGATCAGGGAACCCTGCCGGAACCAGACACTTTGTTGCCCGCGCTCGATGAACTGGCGGGCGATTATCGGTTCATGAACATCGCGCGTGAACGGGCGCGGTCGCTCGCGCAACGCATCCGCACAAGCGTGGATCTGCCTCCGCAAAACCAGCCGAATTCCCCAGGCCCGCAAAATCAGCAGAGTCCCGCGGTCCCAGCGAAGCCATAGAACCCTTGACCGCGCGGGCGCATTTGTGGAAACGCCAGAGCTTGACACCACACGCGGGCAGGAACAGGATGGGGCGCAGGGTGGGAGCGCCTGACGCTGTGGTGCGCCAGTTCGGCGGCTAAAAACCGTCATTCTTGAGATTCGAGCTCTCCGAACGTGCGGTCCTCTTCAGAGGGGTGTGCCATGCATCATCGATCGATTTCCGCGATATTGTTGCTTGCCGCCGGCGTGAGTTGCGCGATTTCCGCACGCGCCGCGACGGACACAACCAAGACGATCACAAACAATCAGACGAGCTATGCGCGTGTGGTACGGCTGAGTCTGGTGGACGGCGCGGTGAGCATCGCGCACGCGGGCGAATCGAACTGGCAACCGGCGCTGGCCAACATGCCGATTCAAGAAGGCGACACGCTGGCGAGCGCGAGTGGATTCGCGGAAGTCGAATTTGAAAACGGATGTGTGGCTTACCTCGCGGCAAATTCCACGTTGCAATTCACGAAATTGTCGCTTGAAAATGGCGGCCGCATGACGGAAATGACGCTCACGCAGGGAACAGCCAGCTTTTACGCCAGCCCGGCCAGCCAGGATTCCTTCGAGGCGTCAACGCCGGACCTGACCGCGGCGGTGCCCGACAAGAGTGAATTCCGCATGGACGCTACAACCGCGGGCAGCTCCGTGAGCGTTTATCAGGGCGCAGTGAACGTGAGTTCGAGCGCGGGAACGAATCCACTTGCGAAGGGTGAAACGCTGACATTCCACGCCGACAACAATCAAGGAGTGAGCGTGGCGAAGAATGCTGCAGTGGATGCGTTCGATCGCTGGGTGAATAGCCAGACGCAGGTAACTCTCGCGGCCACGCAAGATTCACAAGGTTACCTGAGCGTCCCGTACTCCTACGGACTTGCCGATCTCGATGGCTATGGTTCGTGGCTGGACTGCGGCGGCTTGGGCACATGCTGGGCGCCGATGGGAATGAGCGCGGGCTGGATGCCGTATGCCGACGGATTCTGGTCTCCCTTCGATGGTCTGGGCATGACGTGGATCAGCTACGAACCATGGGGCTGGATGCCGTATCACTTCGGCGGTTGGGAGATGTCGCCGATGTACGGATGGGTTTGGGTACCCGGACAAATGTCCGCCTGGCAGCCGGCGATGGTGGCTTGGGTGCAATCCGGCGGGCAAGTGGGATGGGTTGCACTGGCGCCGAACGATAAAATCGGGCAGACGCCCATCAATTTGCAGCATGGTTTCGTAGTGAATCCCGCGGCGACGACCGTGGGCGCGGCCGCTGTGAATCATGTGGTGGCAGTCGGCGTTGGTCACGCGACGACTGTGATTGCCCGGCCGCCCGCGGGATTTGTGAGCGCAGCGGCGCCGTCAATGGCGCGCACCGCGACGCCTGGCGCCGGTTTCGCCGGGCGCGGAGGTCCGCAAACGGTGGTGTTCGATCGAGCCACGCACGCATTCGTGAATGCTCCAGCATCCGCGGCGTTCCGCGCGCCGGAAAATTCCGGCGTGAGAA
>JBAQYV010000032.1:0-5864 GCA_049790315.1 Candidatus Acidiferrales bacterium
GGCGCGCCAACGGCGCAAGCGCGCGGACTTTGCGCTGCGCGGTGGCGCCGGGCGCCGCGTTTGGCACGGCGAAGCGCTGGTTGCCTTCGCGCTATGGCGATCTGGCGAAACGCCTGGAGTCTGGATACGACGCGGACGTGATCTTGTTCGGCACGTCCGCGGATCGCGCCGCGGCAGACGAGATCGCGACGCGTGCTGGAGGAAATGTAGTGAACATGGCCGGCAAGACTTCCGCGGCGGAACTTCCTGCGATGCTCGCGGCGTGTGACGTGTTCATCGGCAACGATAGCGGGGCGTCATATGTGGCCGCCGCTGTGGGCCTTCCGGTGGTGGCCATTTACGGCCCGATGCCGCCGGAAATCGCGTATCCGATTACGCGAAATCTGGAGATCGTGCGGCACCCCGTGTCGTGCAGTCCATGTCTGCTGCGAAATTGCCCGGTGGACCATCGCTGCATGACGCGCATCGAAGTGGACGACGTGCTGGGCGCGGGGCGCAAGTGGCTCGATTGGCCGAAGAGTGAACCTCGGAGCGTGCCCGGTGCCTGAGCATGGTGTTGGCGCGGGCTTGCCGGCCGTTTTCCTGGATCGCGACGGCACAATCTGCGAGGAGATGGGATACCTCAATCACATCAGCCGATTGCGTGTGTTTCCATTCGCGGCCGGCGCGATCGCGCGTTTGAATCGCGCTGGCCTGCCGGTCGTTGTGGTTACGAATCAGTCTGGCGTGGCGCGGCGAATTTTTCCTGAATCGCTCGTGGAGGAAGTGCAAGCACGCATGATGGCCGAACTTGCCGAGGGCGGCGCACGGATCGATGCGCACTACTATTGTCCGCACATCAAAGATCAGAGCTGCGATTGCAGGAAGCCACTGCCCGGCATGCTCATTCGCGCCGCGCGGGAACATGCACTCGATCTGGGCCGCTCGGTTGTTGTGGGCGATCGATACGGCGATGTGGCCATGGCCCATGCGGCAGGCGCGTTGGGCGTTCTGGTGATGTCTGGATTTGGCCGCGGCGATTTTGAATATCACCGCACGGAATGGCCGCGGCAACCGGATGCCGTCGTCAAAGATCTCGAAGAGGCGGCGGATTGGATCCTGCGGATCATGGCGTCAAGGGCGGCGCGGTGAATACGCGCGAAAAGATCGTGCCCGCCGCTTCGCTGGCGGCGCGTCTGAAACTTTCCGCGGCGCCCGATGCAAAAATCGTACTGGCATCGGGCCGGTTCGATCTAATTAGCCTCGATATCGTGCGAGAATTGGAAGCCGCGCGAATCGGAAACGCTTTCGTGGTGATTGCGATCGATCCGAAATCTGGACCGGACGTATTGTTGCCTGCCGAGGCGCGCGCGCAACTTGCCGCGGGACTTGCGGCGGCCGATCTGGTAGTGATCGCGGAGCCTGAAGAATTGCGAGTCGCATTGCTTATAGCCGAAACGCTCGAACTGAAATCCGATCTGGCGCCGCGCCTTCTCGCGCGGTTTCGCGGGCCCTCGCGTGCCTGACGCGATACGAAAAATCCTGGTCGTGCGGCTTTCTTCCTTGGGAGATATCGTGCATTCATTGCCCGGCGTTGCGGCGCTTCGGGATGCTGCGCCTGATGCCCATATCGATTGGCTTGTGGCGCGCGTGTGGGCGCCAATTCTCGATGGTTGCCCCGCCGCGGACCGCTTGATTTTGTTCGATCAAGCGCCTGCGACCGGGATTTTTCGGAAAATTAGCGAGCTGCGAGCGGAACGCTACGATGTGGCCGTCGATTTTCAGGGCTTGTACAAATCGGCGCTGCTCACTTTATTTTCCGGCTCTGCGCGGCGCGTGGGCTTCGATCGCCTTTCGGCGCGCGAGCCAGGCGCGGCGATTTTCTACAACGATCGCGTGCGCGCAGGCGGTCCGCATCGCGTGCGGAAAAACCTATCGCTGTCCGAACGGCTTGGCGCGCCCCGGGATGCGGAGCCGAGGTTCCCATTTCGTGTTAGCGACGCGGCGATCCAATCTGTTCGAGAGCGCCTGACCGCGCAGGGAATCGAGAATTATTGGGTCGCGCTGCCCGGCGGCGGATGGGCGGGCAAATTGTGGCCTGCCGGCCATTATGGCGCGTTGTGTCGCGCGATCGAGCAGCGGCTTGGCCTGCGCGCGCTGTTGATCGGCGGGTCCGGCGAAGAAAAATTGGCCGAAGCCGCGATTTCCGCCGCGGGCCCCACCGCGCCGATTCGCTTTCCGACGGCGCTTGCGGAATTAATGGCCGTGCTGGCCCATGCGCGTTTCGTAGTGGGCGGAGACACAGGACCTTTGCACCTTGCGGCGGCGCTCGGAGTGCCCGTCGTCGGACTCTATGGCCCCACCGACCCGGCGCAAACGGGGCCGTACACGAAAAAATCCGTAATCGTGCGCAACGCGCGGCCTGAGGAAACCAGTTATCGCTTCAGCGCATCTCCTTCGCGAGCGATGCTCTCCATTTCTGTGGAACAAGCGATTGCGGCGGTCGAGCAGCTTCAGGTGCTTGCGGCGTGAGTGCCACGCCGGATCTGTGGGTGCGCTGGCGCGTGCCGGTTGGCTATCCGGTCGCCGCGGTGTGTTTCTATCTGGCGCGTCCCAACGTGAAATCTATGATTATCGGCGGCGCGGTCGCGCTGTTCGGCCTCGCCGTACGCGCGCTCGCCGCGGGTTATCTTCGCAAGAATGCGGTGCTGGCAACTTCTGGGCCATACGCGCGCACGCGCAATCCGCTGTATTTCGGCAGTGTATTTCTGGCGATCGGATTCGCGATCGCAAGCCGTTCGTGGACTGTGGCCATACTGCTGGGCGTGTACTTTTCCGTTTTCTATACGCTAACTATGCGGCGCGAAGCGCGATCGCTCGCCGCGCTGCACGGCGCGGCATTCGCAGAGTACGCCGCGCGCGTTCCGATTTTTCTGCCGAGCTTGCGAGCAGCCAAAATAGGCACGGAGAAGTTTTCCTGGAGTCAATATCTTCGCAATCGCGAATATCGCGCCGCGACGGGCGCAGCGGGCGCGATGGCTCTCCTGTGGCTCCTGATGCATTGGCGGGGCTGACGCGCGGCACCCGGCGTTCCGCGTGGTTCATAGAACTCGGCGCGTCAATGCGACGGATGCAGGTACGTGCTGACTTGCATCTGGTTGCCATCGCCGATCGATGTGATTGCGCCATCGAGATCGGTGCGATACACGACGGCCCCTTCCGCTTCAAGCCGCTCGACTACTTCCGGCGCGGGATGGCCGTAGGAATTCTCAAAGCCCGCCGAAATCGCGGCGAAACGTGGATGCACCGCGGCCAGAAACGCGTCGGTGCTGGATGTTTTGCTGCCGTGATGCGCCACTTTAAGAAAATCAGCCGCCAGCGTATCGCCGTCCGAGACCATGCTGCGTTCGATCGGCCGTTCGATGTCTCCGGTGAGCATCCACGCGAGGCGGCCGTCGACGATGCGCATCACAAGCGAATCGTCATTGCCTGGCGTGTCCACTGTGTCGGCCTGGGCGGGCCACAGAATTTGGCCTGACGTTCCGCCCCAAGCGAACGTAGCGCCCCGGGATTGGTGAACGATCGGGATGCCGCGCGAGCGTGCAAGATCGAGCAGCGCGCGGAAATCGGCGGTGCGAACGTCGCGGCCGATCCAGAGTTGCCCTACTTTAAAATTGTTAAGCACAGCCGTCAGGCCGCCCAGATGATCTTCGTGGCCGTGCGTCAACGCGACTACATCGAGCCGCTTGATTCCGCGCGACCACAAATACGGCGACACAACTTCCTCGCCGACATCGATGCCCGCGTGCACGCCGCCAACGTGGAAGCTGCCGATCAAGCCGCCGCCGTCGATCAACATGGTGCGGCCATCGGGAAACGCCGCGAAAAGGGAATCGCCTTGGCCGACGTCGAGCACAGTTAACTCGAAATCGCCGCGCTTGAGATTCGGCCTGAATGGATATGTGACGATCACAATCGCCAGCGCGAGCGTGGCGGCGACCGCGACCCACCGAAAATTGCGCAGGCGCGCGCGCATCGTCCACGCTAACGCGAATCCTGCGATCAGGAACGCGACCATCACGGCCATCGGCGGCCCGGGAATGCGATAGGAGCCGTGAGGCCATCGCGCGAACCAGTCCACCGTAGCGTCGAGTGCGCCCAGCAGGAGACCAAGTACGTGGCCGAGAATATGACCGAGCGGCGGCCACACGAACTCGGCGCTCAACGCGATGAAACCCAGCGGCACGATGGCCGCGGTCAACAGAACGGCGGGAATGTTTGCGAGAGGAGCCGTGAGCGCAACGCGGTGAAAATAGTGCGCGAGCAGCGGTGACATACCGAGTTGTAGCGCGGCGGTGAGTACGACAAATTCCCAGAGCCGGAATGTGACGCGCAACGGAAACGCAACAGCGCGGTCCGCCCAACGCGCAACGCGCGGCAGGCACGCCGCGAGCCATCGAGACGCGGCGCGCACGTCAAGACGGAACTGTGCCGCACTTGGGGTGTGAGCGCCGTCGCGCGTCACATCGCCCAGGTAATCGAGGGCGCGGCGATATTTTTCACTCGACGCATCGATCCACGGCAGCGCGAGCGCGGCAATACTGCCTGCCGCGAGAAATGAGAGCAGAAAACTCGCGTCAGTAAGCTCCGACGGCCGATACGCTAAGATCGCGAGCGCCGACAGCGCCACCACGTGAATGATCGGCACGCGGCGAAACCAGACGCGGCTTGCCAAATACGCCGCTGCCATCAGCGTGGCGCGCAAAATCGGCGGCCGATCCTCAACCACAGCGGCGAACGCGCAAAGGCCAGCCAGCGTAAATAGTGCCGTCCACAACATGGAAAATCTCAGCCGGCGCGCAATCCAGAAAAGCAGGGCGGCGAGAGCGGCGACGTGAAGCCCCGCCAGCACCAATACGTGATATACGCCGGTCTTTTGGTAGGCTTCAGCGCGATCGTGCTCGATGAAGCTGCGATCGCCCAGCAGCATGGCGCGTGCCACGGCGGCGCGTCCGGGTTGACCTGCCAACATGTCGTCAAGCGCTAGAAGCAATCGTCCGCGCGTCCGCGCCAAGCGATCGGAAATTCGCAGCGGCGGCGTCGCGACGATCGTGAGCAACTCCGCGCTGCGCAGCGAGCCTTCGAGATCGATGTTCTGCCGCTCGAGATAGCCGCGGTAATCGAATCCGCCAGGATCGCCGAAATTTCGTGGAATCTTCGCGCGGACCAACACCTCGACGCGATCGCCCGCGCGAGTTTCGGCCGGATCCGGCGCGCCCGGCTCGAAATAATAATTGAGCCGCAGACCGCCGCTGACCGGAAGCTCGTTGCCCCCAACTTCGACACTCTCTAGCCCGATTTCGTAGCGTAAACCCCAGGGGAGCCTAACCGGATTCTGGCGCAGACGACCGGTCCATCGCAGCGGTTCCTTGGAGTCCAGTTGCCCGGAATCCACAAGGTGGCTCGCGAGGTTTGCAGGCACAGCCGCGCGTTCCAGAGCCGCCGCGGCGCCGCCCAGGCAGAGCCAAGCCGCCACCACACATGACCAAGCGAGCCGGACGCCGCCATGAAGGGTCGCCAGTCCGATTGCTGCCGCCGCAAGGCACACTATCGCCGCCAGGAACCAAAGCCGCGCCGCAAACTGTGCGGGGAAATACGCGAAGACCGAGCCGGCAAGCAGGATGCCGCCGGCGAACGCTGCGACGATCGGAAGGGAAGGTAGCTTCATGCGCGCCGTTCAAGACGCACGAGAGCCTCAATATGATACGTTTGTGGGAAAATGTCAATTAAATTAACGTCACGAATCTGGTATTTCGCCGCGGTCTCGTCCTCTGCGGCGAGCAAGGCAAGATCACGCGCCATCGTCGGTGGATCGCATGAAAGGT
>JBAQYV010000033.1:0-3927 GCA_049790315.1 Candidatus Acidiferrales bacterium
ATTTTTGCATGGCGCTCATTGGCTCGCCGCTACGATTTGGTTTATGTCCACAACATGCCAGACATTCTGGTGTTAAGCGCTTTGGTACCGAAGGCGCTAGGCGCCAAGGTCGTGCTCGATTTGCACGATCCGATGCCTGAGTTGATGATGACGATCTACGAGGCTCGCCCGGAAAGTAAGAGCGTTCGACTCTTGGAGAAGGTCGAGAAGTGGAGCATTGCGCGGGCGGACTTGGCGATTACGGTGAACGTAGCGTGCCAACGAATATTTTCCTCGCGTAGCTGCGGATCGGAAAAGATCGCCGTGGTCATGAATTCTCCGGACCACAAGATCTTTCCATTCCACCCGCCGCCCACAGACGTTCAGGGTAGTCGCGATCCCACCAAGCCTTTCGTAATCATGTATCACGGGTCATTGGTGGAACGAAACGGACTGGACGTAGCGATCGACGCACTCGCACTAATACGCGAAACCCTGCCGTCCGCGGAACTTCATATTTTCGGTAAGAGCACGCATTTCCTCGAGCGCGCGATGGAGACTGCGCGAAATAAAAACCTACACGATCGTGTCCGCTTCCTCGGCGTGAGGCCGCTGGAACGTCTTGTAACCGAAATTGAGAATTGCGATCTCGGCGTCATACCGAATCATCGAAATGCGTTTGCCGATATCAATACACCAACTCGAATCTTTGAATATCTCGCCCTGGGAAAACCGGTGATCGCGCCGTTCACGCCAGGGATTCAGGATTACTTCAGCAAGGGCTCTATGCTGTTTTTTGAGCCCGGGAATCCCGTCAACTTGGCCCAACAAATCGAGTATGCGTACTCTCACCCGTACGAAGTTCTGGAAATTGTAAGAGAAGGCCAAAAAGTTTTCATAGCGCACACTTGGGAACAGGAACGGCAGACGCTGCTGGATCGTATCGGTCAAATTCTCGACAAATAAGAGATAGCGTTCACTATCGCGGCCCGATCACTCGTCGCAAGACTCTCCAAGCCCATTTCAAGACTAGATTCAGGAATTTAATCTCAGCGCTGCACATTTCGGGAACAAACCACGTGACGACTCCCATGAAAAAGATCGCGCTTGTGACAGGCGCTGAAGGATTCATTGGTTCTCACATGGTCAAGTTCCTGCACGCACGCGGCTGGAATGTCGTCGGATCCCATCTCTCGATCAACGCGCCATCGTTTCCGAAACTTGCGAATCTGCATTTCGCGCAATGCGATCTCCGGAATGGGCAGCGCATCACCCACGTTCTAGATCAGTATCAACCGACACATATTTTTCATCTAGGGGCGCAGAGTTTGCCAACCGCGTCATGGGCCAATCCGGTCGAGACCTTTGAATCCAACATCATGGGATCGTTGTATCTGTTCGAGGCGGTACGCCACATGCGACAGGCTCCGGTAATCGTTTCGGCTTGCTCGAGCGCCGAATACGGAAATGTACCGGCGTCGGACATTCCCGTAGATGAGGGGCAATCGCTTCGACCGTTGCATCCCTACGGCATAAGCAAAGTTTGTCTCGATCTGCTGGCGCGCGAGTATTTCCTCGACTACAAAATTCCGGCGGTGAATGTGCGACTCTTCAACACCACGGGACCGGGAAAGACGAACGATGCGCCTTCGGATTTTGTGCGGCAATTGGTCAACATTAAGAAGGGACTTCAGTCTGCGGTCATTGAAGTGGGGAATTTGAAGCCTCACCGAGCATTCCTCGATGTGAATGACACGGTGCGAGGATTTTATCTGGCCGCGATGAAAGGCAAACGAGGCGAGGCGTACAATCTGTGCGCGACACGGACATATCAGATGCAGGAAGTCTTGCGGACTGCAATTCGCCTATCGGGCGTCAAAGTCGAGATTCGACCAGCGCAACGCTTGATGCGTCCCTCGGACGAAAAAATTATCTTCGGCAACACTCGAAAAATTCGTAAAGACACGGGCTGGAAACCGGTGAACTCGATCGAACAAACGTTGACGTCAATGTTGGACTACTGGAACGCAGCCCACTGACATCAATATCCGCTGGCCCGTGCGTTCGGTAACTCTGAAGTGAATCGTCCGCTTACTGTGAATCCTGAAACAGTTAGACTCCCGGGCACCGCCGCTGTTCTGGAGGACATGCGTGCCGTTTTGCTCGTCGGCGGCCTGGGGACACGACTGCAAGCAGTACTTCCTTCTACGCCCAAACCAATGGCGCTGATTGGAAATACCCCGTTTCTGGAACTACTAATTCTGCAACTTCGATCACAGGGTATTCGCCGGATGGTGATGTGCACGGGGCACCTGGCCGACCAGATCGAGGCCGAATTCGGCGACGGCCGCAAGTGGGGTGTGTCGATCGATTATTCGAAGGAATCGCGGCCGCTCGGAACCGCAGGCGCGCTAAAATTCGCGGAACGCCATCTTCCCCAGGATTCCGACTTCCTCGTTATGAACGGGGATTCATTTCTCGAGATGGATTTCCGTCGGTTTATTCATTTTCATCGGCAGCAATCGGGATTAATCAGCATGGCGGTGCGCAAGGTTCCGGATGCAGCTCGTTACGGCACGGTTCAGATGGACGTGAAGAACAGAGTCATTGGCTTTAGCGAAAAAACCGGAACCCACCGTCCGGGCGTAATAAACGGTGGCGTGTACATCTTCAATCACGCGATCATGGCAGGGCTTCCGGGCGGAACCGTCAGTCTGGAAAAAGATATTTTCCCGGGCTTGCTTGAACGCGGTGTGTATGCGCTCGAGCAAAACGGAATCTTCATCGACATCGGGACACCTGAGGATTACGCGCGTGCGCAGTCGCTTTTCGATCGTCTGTATCAAGCGACTCTCCCAGAAAAACAGCCTGATTTCACGGATCGCGGGTCCCGCTAAGCAGTATCTGGGTCCGAGACATCTCACCGAATCTAGAACCTTTGCCATAGCCGCCGACGGCTGCGAGACTCAGAAGTTGAAGACGACGTCGAATGATCAGAACAGCGTTCTTGGATCGTGACGGCATTATCAATCGAAAGGCGCTCAAGGGCGATTACATCACCCGATGGGAAGACTTTCACATTCTCCCTGGCGTGGTCGAAGGCATTACGCTTTTGAATCAGGCTGGCTTCTCTGTCGTTATCGTCACCAATCAGCGCGGGATCGCGAAAGGCCTGATGACGATCGCTGATCTGGAGACAATCCACGCCCGGATGTCCGACAATCTGACGCGCGCCGGGGCCACCATCGACGGAATCTATTATTGCCCACACGAGAAGATGCCGGTCTGCGATTGCCGCAAGCCCGCGCCAGGCATGCTGCTTCAAGCGGCACGCGAGCGCGACATTGACCTCGCGGCGTCATGGATGATCGGAGATTCGGATATCGATATCGAAGCCGGAAAAAACGCAGGATGCAGAACGGCTCGACTGTTGGAAACAGATGAGACGGACGTCAAGTCGGATCGCCATTCCAATACGTCGCGCGACGCAGACATCGTAGCACAGTCGTTTCTCGATGCCGTCCAACAGATACTGCGTTTGGAAGCAACCAGAGCAAGCGCATCGGTCCGAAATTCTATAACGATATAGCTTCGCAAAAAAGGAAACCACCCGAATGATTATTACGCGCACTCCGCTCCGTATTTCTTTCTTCGGCGGCGGCACCGATTATCCCATTTGGTTTCGTGAATTCGGCGGCTCCGTCCTGTCCACCGCGATCGACAAGTGCTGCTACATCACCTGCCGACGCTTGCCGCCGTTTTTCGAATATCACAGCCGCGTTTCGTATTCGAGAATCGAAAACGTCAACGAAAACAACGCCATCGAGCATCCGTCGGTGCGCGCGTGCTTGCAGCATTTGGGATTCGACGAAGGTGTTGAGATTCATCACGTGGCCGACCTGCCCGCTCGGACCGGATTGGGAACGAGTTCGGCGTTTACGGTCGGAC
>JBAQYV010000034.1:0-2506 GCA_049790315.1 Candidatus Acidiferrales bacterium
GATGTCCGATAAATTCACCGTCGGCCTGATCCAGATGCGCTCCGGCGCCGACCCCGAAGAAAATCTATCGCGCGCCGCCGCGAAAATTCGCGAAGCCGCCTCGCGCGGCGCTCAAATCGTCTGCCTGCCCGAGCTGTTTCGTTCGCCTTATTTCTGCCGCGAAGAAAATGCCGATCTCTTCGCGCTCGCCGAGCCCGTTCCCGGCCCCACCACTGAAGCGCTCGCCGCTGTTGCCCGCGAACGCAACGTCGTCCTCATCGTTTCCGTGTTTGAGCGCCGCGGCTCCGGCGTCTATCACAATTCCGCCGCCATCATTGACGCCGATGGCTCCTTCGCCGGCCGCTATCGCAAAATGCACATCCCTGAGGATCCGCTTTATTTTGAAAAATTTTATTTCACGCCGGGCGATCTCGGGTTTCCCACTTTTCCCACGCGCTACGGCCGCATCGGCGTGCAGATTTGCTGGGACCAGTGGTATCCCGAGGGCGCGCGCCTCATGAGCCTCGCCGGCGCCCAAATTCTTTTCTATCCCACCAGTATCGGCTGGCATCCCTCTGAAAAAGCCGAATTCGGCGCCGCGCAGCTCGATGCCTGGCGCACCATCCAGCGCTCGCACGCCATCGCCAATGGAGTTTACGTCGCGGTCGTCAATCGCGTCGGCTTTGAAGGACCTCCCAATGCGGGCCTCGATTTCTGGGGCCACTCGTTCGTCGCCGATCCCTTCGGCCGGGTTCTCGCCGAAGCGCCCGCCGACGAAGAAGCCATCTTCGTCGTCGAATGCGATCCCGCGCTCAGCGAAGAAACGCGCCGCAATTGGCCCTTCTTCCGCGATCGCCGCATTGATGCTTACCGGCCAATTCTCGAACGCTGGCTCGGCGAAAGCTTGCCTTAGTGCGCGCTCTGGAACTGCCGATCTTGTGATTCTCTCTTGACGAGAATGACGCCTTCCCGAAATCCCCGCGCAACTCCACACTCGTTGGGTTATCGCATGCCCGCCGAATGGGAACCGCACGAAGCTACCTGGCTCGGCTGGCCGCATGAGCGCACCGATTGGCCCGGCAAATTCGCGCCGATTCCTTGGGTCTACGCCGAAATCGTGCGCCATCTCGCCCGCGTCGAACGCGTCCGCATTCTCGTCGAAGGAAAGGATGCCGAAGCCGGCGCCCGCCGCGTGCTCCAAAAATCCGGCGTCAATCTCGCCGCCGTGGAATTTTTCCGCATCCCCACAAATCGTGGATGGACCCGCGATTCCGGCCCCATCTTCGTGAAAAATGCCGCGGGCGAAATCGCCATCACGCACTGGAAATTCAACGCCTGGGCCAAGTACGACGATTACCAAAAGGATGCCGCCTTCGTCACCCACGCAAATCGCCGCTTGAAATTGCCGCTATGGCAACCGGCGGCGGAGTGGCAGCAGCAATCGACGCCGCAACGCAAAACGCCGCCCCAACGCATAGTCCTCGAAGGCGGCAGCATTGACGTGAATGGCCGCGGCACCCTGCTGACGACGGAAGAGTGTTTGCTCAGTCCCATCCAAGCCCGCAATCCCGGCATGTCGCGCGACCAAATCGAAACCGTGCTGCGCGATTATCTCGGCGCCACAAATGTTTTGTGGCTGCGCAACGGAATCGCAGGCGACGATACCCACGGCCACGTCGACGATCTCGCCCGCTTCGTCGATCCCTCCACAGTAGTTACCGTAATTGAGCAAGATCCCGCCGAAGCCAATTACGCCCCGCTCCAGGAAAATCTCGCGCTGCTCAAGGAAATGAAAGATCAATCCGGCCATCCGCTGCGCATCGAAACGCTTCCCATGCCCGAGCCGGTTTTTTTCGTGGGGCAACGCCTCCCCGCCAGCTACGCCAATTTCTACATCGCAAATCGCATTGTCCTAGTTCCCACATTCAGCGATGCCAACGACCGCGTGGCCCTCTCAACACTCGCCTCCCTTTTCCCCGATCGCCAGATCATCCCCATCCCCTGCCGCGACCTGGTCCTCGGCCTCGGCACAATCCATTGCATGACGCAGCAGCAACCCGCCGCCGGTTCCGTCGCCCTTTAGGAAACGGTCTAGTTCGAGATTTCGCGGCGCGCCCGTGCTTGACAATGGTATCCTATGTGTTACCATATCCGATGGTCGAAGTGCGCGAATACCTTGACCGCCGCGGACACAGTCCATTCGCCACTTGGTCCGACCGTCTAAACCGGGAAGCGGCAGCCAAAGTCGCGGTTGCTCTGGCGCGCATCCAACAAGGCAATTTTTCCAACGCTAAGGGCATAGCGGCCGGCGTCTACGAGTTCCGGATTGATTTCGGTCCCGGTTATCGGATTTATTTCGGCAAAGATGGCGAGCGGCTGGTAATCCTGGTTGGCGGCGGTACCAAAAAACGTCAGCAGGACGATATCAAGACGGCGCTAGCCCGGTGGAAAGACTACAAGCAACGAAAATCCGCAGGAGAGTGACGACGATGGCTTTGACGCGAGATTTCAAGGAAACGATCCGGGC
>JBAQYV010000035.1:0-5402 GCA_049790315.1 Candidatus Acidiferrales bacterium
TCCCGTCGCCGGCGGCGCGCCGCTGGGAATTGCTTCGCCGCTCGCAACAGGCGCGGCGGGCTTTTGCGGATCTTGTTCCATGGCTTCCATCCTTTCGATGGCTTGCGCTTTTTCAACGCGCGGAAAAATCGCTTCGATCTTGCCAATGCGAGTTTCGCCCGGCGCCGCTCCCCATTTCACTTGGTCGATGCGTTGATCTTCGAGGCGCTCGCGCCGCCCGAGCTGACGCCAGATTTTCTGCGTCGCGTTGGGCAGCACGGGATACGCGAGGATCGAAATGATGCGCAGCGCCTCAGCAGCCGTCGAGAGTGTGCGCGCCAAACGCTCACGCTGGTTCAGATCTTCGGCGTATGTCCACGGCTTCTCCGCTGCCAGATACTTGTCCCAATTCGCGATCAAGCCCCAAATTTTTTCGAGGGCTTGCGAGAACTTGTAACTTTCATAGAGCTTCGCGATTTCGGCCAGATTCGCATCGTCGAAACCTTCGGCGATTCCGCCAGCTTGGGAGGAACTCGACCCGAGATCGAGCTTGGGCAAAACGCCGGAGAGATTGCGCTCGATCATCGTGAGAACGCGGCTGGCGAGATTACCGAGGCCGTTCGCGAGATCGGCGTTGTAACGCGTGATCAGCGCGTCGTAGCTGAAGTTGCCGTCCTGGCCGAAAACCATTTCGCGCAGCAGAAAATATCGCAACGCGTCGATGCCGAGGACATCCACGATCGGCTGCGGCCGGCGCACATTCCCACGCGACTTCGACATTTTCTCTTGATCGAACAGCCACCAGCCGTGCGCGAACAATTGTTTCGGCAACGGTTCGCCGGCGGCCATCAAGAACGCGGGCCAGAAGACGGCATGGAAGCGCAGAATTTCTTTGCCAATCAAATGCAAATCGGCGGGCCACAGGCGTGCAAATTCGCCGGGATTGTCGGCGAAACCGATGCCGGTCAAATAGCTTGTGAGCGCGTCGGACCAAACGTAGTAGACGTGCTTTTCGTCGCCGGGCCACGGAATGCCCCACTTCAGCGTGGTGCGGCTGATGGAAAGGTCGCGCAAGCCGCCTTGCACGAATGAAAGAACTTCGTTGCGGCGCGTTTCAGGCTGAATGAATTCGGGATGAGCTTCGTAGTGCGCGAGCAGACGCTGCTGAAAATCCTTCAGCTTGAAAAAATAATTCTCCTCGCGAATGCGCTCGGTCGGACGGCCGCACTCAGGACACGGAACTCCGGGCGTGGGATCTTCCACATACATTTCGTCGAAGACGCAGTAATTCCCTTCGTAGTGCCCTTTGTAAATCCAGCCATTGGCCTGAATACGGCGGAAAAGCATTTGCACGGCATGGGCGTGGCGTAACTCCGTAGTGCGCACGAAGCGATCGATGCCGAGTCCGAGCTTCTCCCACAAGGCGCGGTATTCGGCGGAAATCGTGTCGACGAATTGTTGCGGCTCGACGCCCGCGGCCCGCGCCGAGCGTTCGACTTTTTGCCCGTGCTCGTCCGTGCCGCTCAGCAACACAACGTCGAAACCCTGCATGCGTTTGTAGCGGGCAATCGTGTCCGCGACGATCGTCGTGTAGCTGTGGCCCAGATGCGGCCGAGCATTCACGTAGTAGATCGGCGTCGTAATGTAGAATTTCGGTTTGGCCGGATTCGGGCTCATGGTCGTAGGGGAAATCACGCCCGTCGCAGCGGGTGATGCGCATAGATAATCTGAACGTGTGATTCTAAACAAAAGATACTAAGGGCGGCGAACTGCGCTGTCAAATCGCGCTACGAACGGGTAGTGGGCCAATTGCGTGTTGCCGAGTCGTGTCCATCAAACGCCTCGCGTTACGCCGCTATGCTGGAGCGCACCTTCGCCGGCACACGATCGTAAAGATAACGCAGAGGAGCAGAGGGCACGGAGATACGCAAAGAAGGGCGACGGAACTTGCGTCGGCGAGTATGGCGGCCTCTCCTGGCCCGACCGCCGCCAGCAACACAGCGTTAGCCCACTACCTACGAACACGATCCGTCACGTTCCCAGGGCGGCGATGCGCGCTTTGACTGACCCCAGTGCGTTCCCTATAATCGTGAGCTACTTTTTCCAACTGGAGACTTGTGTATCTAATTCTTGAAGCGCGCGCGCGTGCTGCTCTGCGCGATGTCGTAAAAGAAAAATATGGCGTGGACGCCGAGCCTGTCACGGAGCGGCCGCCGAAGGTCGAGCTGGGCGAACTCGCTTCGCCGCTAGCGTTTGAACTTGCCAAGCGGCTGAAGCGGGCACCGCGGCAGATCGCGCAGGAAATCGCGGCGTCGATTGGACCAATCGAAGGCGTGGCGCGCGTTGAGATTGCCGGCGCGGGATATCTCAATTTCTTCTTCGATCGCGGCGCATTCTTTCGCGCTACGTTCGCGGATTCCACGGCTGCGCCGGCTGCATCCGCGGACGCGCCGAAATCGATTGTCGAGCACACAAATATCAATCCGAATAAGGCGGCGCACATCGGGCATTTGCGGAATGCGGCGCTCGGCGACACGTTTGTGCGATTGCTGCGGCGATCGGGCCGCCGCGTGGAAGTGCAGAACTACGTGGACAACACGGGCGTTCAGGTCGCCGATGTGGTGGTGGGCTTCGAGCATCTGGAGCACAAATCGGCGGACGACGTGCGGCAACTTACGGAAATGCCGCGCTTCGATTATCTGTGCTGGGATTTGTACGCGCGTGTGACGCAATTTTTTGAAGACGATAAATCGCGGCTGGCGCTGCGCGGTGAGGCACTGAAAGCAATTGAAGAGGGGCACGGTCCGTCGGCAGCGATGGCCGAGATCATTTCGACAGCCGTGCTGCGCGCCCATTTAAAAACGATGGCGCGTTTGGGAATCGAGTACGATCTTTTGCCGCGCGAGAGCGAAATTCTCCATTTGAAATTCTGGGAAGCGGCCTTCGAGCAACTGATGCGGCGCGGCGCGATTCACATCGCCGACAGCGGCAAGAACGCCGGCTGCTGGGTGATGCGGATGGACGAGCCGGGCGCGACGGAATCCGACGATGACGCGAAAATTATCGTGCGCTCAAATGGCACGGTGACTTACGTGGGCAAGGATATCGCCTATCAACTGTGGAAATTCGGGCTTCTCGGACGCGACTTCAATTACCAATGTTTCGAGACGTACCCTGACGGCCGCGCGCTTTGGATGACAACGTCCGAACAAGGCGCGACCACGTTTCCGGCATTCGGCCATGCGGCGCAGGTCTACAACGTGATCGATGCGCGGCAAGCGTACCTGCAACGCGTGGTTGTGGCGGGATTGCGCGCGTTGGGTTTCAATTCCGAAGCGGACCGCTCGACGCATTTTTCGTACGAGATCGTGGCGCTGACGCCGCGCTGTGCGACGGAAATGGGTTACACACTTTCCGATAACGATAAAATGCGGCCCTACGTGGAAGTGAGCGGACGCAAAGGGATGGGCGTGAAGGCCGACGATTTGCTCGATCGCCTCGAAAGCGCGGCGCGCGCGGAAGTTGACGCACGGCATGCGGAAACGCCCGAAGCCGAACGCGCGGCAATCGCGCGCGCCGTGGCCATCGGGGCGCTGCGGTATTTTCTGCTGCGCTTTACGCGCTCGACGATCATCGCGTTCGATTTCAAGGATGCGTTGAGCTTCGAGGGGGAAACGGGGCCGTATTGCCAATACGCGGTGGTGCGCATTCGCAATATTTTCCGCAAGCTCGCGGAACAGAACCTGGGCGGCGCGGTTCCGGCGCCGGCTGGAGACTCAAGGACGGATGGCAGCGATTTTCTAGAGAACGACGTGTGGGAATTAATTCTGCTGGCTGATTCGCTTGAGACGCAGATCGAAGCCGCGTTGGGCGCGCAGGAACCGGCGTTCATCGCCAAATACAGTTTTCAGCTCGCGCAGGCGTTCAACCTCTTCTACCACAAGCACCACATCCTTTCGGAGACCGACGCGGCGAAAAAACAATTTCTTCTGGATACGGCGGCGCTCGTGGAGCGGAAGCTGGTCGCGGCGCTCGACATTCTTGGAATCGAAGCCCCGGAAAAAATGTAGGCGCCTTCGGGCGGGAGCGCGAGGGCGAATGGCCGCCCGCATTTTGTTTTTGCACTCCACTGCGCCCTCTGCGCTGACTTCTTCGTAGGTACGGAAACCTGAGGATAACGCAGAGGCGCGGAGTGCACAGAGATGCGCAGAGAAAAGCCACCGAATTCGGGTCGGGTCGCGCGGGGGCTCATCGCATTTCTTTGCGATGCACGGCGCCCTGTGCGTCTCTGCGCGGGCTTCCTCGTCGTTACGATAATCCAAAGATAACGCAGAGGCGCAGAGTACACGGGGATGCGCAGAGCAATGCGGTGAAGTGATTCGGACCGGCTTGGCCAGTGGGCGTACAGAGCTGCGTTAGCGCAATTGCATGGCGAGTTCGGCCATGGTGCGTACGGCGACGCCGGTGGCCCCCTTCGCGCTCCACGATTTGGTGTCCGTGATCCAGGCCGTGCCGGCGATATCCAGGTGAACCCAGGGAGTGTCGCCGGTAAATTCGCGGAGGAATGCCGCGCCGGTGCTGGCTCCGGCCCCCTTGCCGCTGCCGACGTTCTGGATGTCGGCAACCGTGCTCTTGATCATGTCGCGGTGTTCCTCTTCGAGCGGCATGTGCCACATCTTTTCGCCGGCAGTACGCGACGCCGCCAGGACTTGCTCCGTGAATTTCTCGTCGGAGCCAAACACTCCAGTGTGAACATTGGCAAGGGCCACGACGATCGCTCCCGTCAACGTGGCCGCGTCCACCAGATGCGTGCAGCCGAGTTGCTTCGCGTAGTGCAACCCATCGGCCAGAACCATGCGCCCTTCCGCGTCGGTATTGATTACCTCGATCGTTTTTCCGGACATGGCAGTCTGCACGTCGCCAGGCTTCTGCGCGCGGCCGCCCGGCATGTTTTCCGCCGACGTAATCACGGCAATCACTTTGATCTGCGGCTTCAAGTGCGCGATGGCACGCATCGCGCCGAGCATAGCGGCGCCGCCGCACATATCGAATTTCATTTCCTCCATATTGTTGGCGGGCTTGATCGAAATGCCGCCGGTATCGAATGTGATGGCCTTGCCGACGAGGCCGAGCACCGGCGCATTTGCCGCCGCTTTTTTCGGCGTGTAGGTGATCACGATCAGGCGCGGGGGTTCCACGCTTCCCTGCGCGACCGCGAGCAATGCGCCCATTTTCAGTTCCGCGATTTTCTTTTCATCGAAAACGTCGACGTCGAGTTGTTCGTCACGCGCCATTTTTTCGGCGCGCTCGCCGAGCATCTTCGGCGTCAAGTGATTCGATGGTTCGTTTCCGAGCTCGCGTGCAAAGTTCTGCGCGGCCGCGAGCACCTGGCCGCGTTCGAGTCCCTGTTCGCCGGCGCTGCG
>JBAQYV010000036.1:0-6155 GCA_049790315.1 Candidatus Acidiferrales bacterium
TGCCCAACGACACCATCCTCGTCCTGGCCGAGCCAAATAATCAGCAAGTCGCCATGCTGCAGCGCAGCCTTGCCGCGGCGAACGTCGACATCGTCGTGGGAAATTCGCCCGAAACGTTCCAGGCAGCCGCCGCCCGTGCCACCGTGCTCCTGAATTGGTCCGGCTCGCTCGACCTGTTTCGCAGCGTATTCGTAATGTGCCCGAATCTTCGCTGGGTGCATTCCCGCTCCGTAGGACTCGAGCGCACGCTTTTTCCCGAACTCATCGCCCGCCCGGTGCCGCTCACGAACGGAATCGGAGTTTTCAGTCCCTCATTGGGCGAGTTCACGCTCGCCGCAATCCTGTATTTCGCGAAAGATTTCCGCCGCATGATTCGCAGTCAAATGGCGGCCGTGTGGGACCAGTTCGACACCATCATGGTTTCGGGGCAAACCGTCGGCATCATCGGCTACGGCGACATCGGCCGCGCCATCGCCGCGCGAGTGCGCCCCCTCGGCATGAACGTCCTTGCCATGAAGCGCCACGCCGCCAATTCGTCCGCCGCCGATCCACTGGTTGAGCGCACGTACACTCCCGATCGTCGCCTGGAAATGATTCCCCGCTGCGATTACGTCGTCATCGCCGCGCCGCTCACGCCCGAAACCCGCGGGATGTTTGCCGCCCCGGAATTCGCCGCGATGAAATCCACCGCCGTGCTGATCAACATTGGCCGCGGCCCCATCGTCGACGAACTCGCACTGATCAGCGCCCTCCGCACCGCGCGAATCAAAGGCGCCGCGCTGGACGTCTTCGATCAAGAGCCTCTCCCGCCCGATCACGCCTTCTACAAATTGGAAAACGTCCTGCTCTCCCCCCATTGCGCCGACCACACCTCCACCTGGCATGCCGATGCCATGAATCTCTTCATCGCCCAATATGACCGCCTTCGCAATCACCAGCCCCTCCTCAACATCGTGAAAAAAAATCTCGGCTACTAAACCTTCCTGGCACAACCGCTCTTCGGGTTGGCCGGCTGTCTGCCTCTCGCCGCGCCAACCCGTGTGCAACCAAATGTACTCACGCCCACGATCCCTACGTATGCAACTGATGACACTTATTCATCGCCTGCCAATGCAAATCGAGATCGCTCAATAGATAGGAGTGTTGGAGCCTCGCGTGCACTCCATCGCCCACGAGCAGAGGTCCGTTCATGCCACAACTTCCGCGCCGATTGGCCGCGATGATCGCCCCAATACTCTTATGCTCCGCTTTTCTCTTGGCCATGCCGGCGCGCGCCATCGCAAAAGACTATCTAAAAATAGACAGCGACCCGCCCGGCGCCACAGTCGAAATCGAAGGAATTGAGGTAGGAAAAACTCCCTACAGGATGGAAATACCGGGCGGCTATTTACACGGTGCCAAAACCGTATTCGGAAAAGTCCTTCGCCATCAAATGCATATCAAACTCAGCCTCGCGGGCTACGCCTCCAAAGAAGCCGAGCTAGCCACCGGCCCATCCCCCTGGATCGCATTCGATGGCACCACCTACAAAAATTTTGGTGACTACTGGACACTAAAAGGTGACACATTCCATTTCACTTTGGAGAAGTCCGAGAATGTATTCACCGGAACCATCCGCGCGAAGCTCGCAAACGCAACTCCCGTCGCCATGCGTCCCGCGCTATCCACAGAAGAAATCGTCAAGGACGCCAGCCCCGCCGTGCTTTTCCTCAGTAGTCCCGACGAAACCGGTTCTGGATTCTTGATTAGTTCCACAGGAGTAGCCGTCACCAACGCGCACGTCGCTCAGAGTCACACCTCGCTCGCGGCCAAAGCCGGAAACGGCCAAACCTTCCAGGCCAACGTGATTTATATCGATCCGACGCTCGACATCGCCCTGCTCAAACTCGACGGCAGCGAGTTCCCTCAATTGACGCTCGCGCCCGCGCAATCCGTTCAACGCGGCAGCACAGTCGTCGCGATCGGCTCTCCCAGCCAGGGTTTTCACAACACGGTCACAAAGGGAATCGTCAGCGGCATCGGCCCGATGGACGGCGAACCCGGATCCTGGATTCAAACCGACGCCGCCATCAATCCCGGCAATTCCGGCGGACCGCTGCTCAACGAATCCGGCGACGTAGTCGGAATCACCACGCAGAAACGTTTCTTCTCCACCGACGGCCGCGCCCTCCAGGGAATCGGTTTCGCGCTAAGTTCCACCGACCTCCTGAAAATCCTCCACAAGTTCTATCCAAATGTCAGCCCCGATGCTGCGCCTGACGGCAGCCCCGATGTCAGCTCAGCGCCAAATAATTCCGCGTCCGCCCAGGCCACCGGCCGCGTCTCCTTCGTTTCCGACGTCGACGGCGCCGACATCTACATCGACGGAAATTTCGTTGGCAGCGTCCCCGCCGTCTTCAACCTCTCCGCCGGCGCCCACAACGTAGAAGTGAAAGATCAAAGCGGCCACACCTGGCACCGGGATCTCGATGTACTCCAAAACAGCGACGTAAAACTCGACGCCAATCTCCTGAAGAATTGAAACCGTTTCACACGGACACCGCGGCCTCTGATGTATGCGCACCGATGCCCCCTGTTTGAGCGCAAAGGGCGGGAGTGGCATCTTTCCCGCTGCTGTGGCCGCCTCTGGCCGTGCTTCGCACAGCCAGACGGATGCACCGTGTTGCTTGAGCGTGAAGCCAAATTAGGAAGACCATGGCCATCGGAGGAGTCGGTTTTCTCGAGGACCTCCGTTGCCTGAAAGTGCCCGAACTCGCGATCTGTCCCACAGCGGACTTACTTTCTAGCAACTTTAGAATAATATGTAACTAAGACGATCTTCATGTACCAATACGGCACATTCCAGAAACTGTCCACAATGAAACAGTTCACGTCTCATCCCGGCCGCAATCTGGATGCGTAGACCGGTGTCTTCTATGCCCAGCCCAAACAACCACGTCCTTCTAATCGACAACAATCCCTCTCACGCCCAGGCTCTGAAAGGGGCCCTGATTGCCGCTGGTGACGGCCGAACCGACTATGAGCGGGCCAGAACGCTTTCCAGCGGGCTGGACGTACTGACCCATAAAAAAGTATGGGCGATCTTTCTCAATCTCTCTTTGCCCGACAGCGTGGGTATCGAGACACTGGATAAACTTCTCCTGGTCACGTGCGCTGTTCCAGTCGTTGTCATCGCTGGCGTGGATGATGACAGCATCTGTAAAACGGCCATGTTGCGCGGAGCACGGGACTACCTTTTAGAAGGTCACATCGACAGCTACTCATTTGCACGAGCCATACGCAACATCGCGGAGCGAGAAGTTGCAAGACAGGAATTGTTCACAGAAAAGGAGCGCGCGCAGGTCACACTGAACTCAATCGGCGACGCCGTCTTGAGCACCGATATCTCGGGCGACGTGACCTATCTGAACGTCGTTGCAGAACACATGACCGGTTGGTCCAAGCAGGACGCGATCGGTCATCCGCTCCACGAAGTATTTCAAATCGTCGACGGCGTTACCCACAAGCCCTCACCAAACCCGATGGAGCTGGCGATTCGGGAAAACAGGACCGTCGGACTGAGCGCGGACTGCATCCTGGTTCGGCGGGACGGATATGAATCCGCAATCGAAGACTCCGCCGCTCCCATACACGACCGGAACGGTCAGGTCACTGGGGCAGTTATCGTGTTTCATGACGTGAGTATGGCCCGCGCCATGGTCCTCGAAATGTCTCATTTGGCCCAACATGACATCCTCACGGATTTACCCAATCGATCGCTGTTAGGCGATCGGCTCACACAGGCGATTTCGCTAGCGCGCCGCAATCACGATCAAGTCGCGGTGCTGTTCTTGGATCTGGACGGTTTCAAGCGCATCAACGACTCTCTCGGTCATACAATTGGCGACAAACTTCTTCAATCCGTGGCAGCCCGCTTATCGGCTTGCGTCCGCAAATCCGACACCGTTTGCCGGCAGGGAGGAGACGAGTTCGTAATACTCCTTCCGGAAGTCACGCACGCCGCGGATGCAGGGATAAGCGCCGCAAAAATCATCACCGATTTTAAGAACGCCTTCATCATCGGCGAACATAGCCTTCGCGTTACCGCGAGCATCGGCATAAGCACCTATCCCGACAACGGCCAAGATGCGGAGACACTGATCAAGGACGCCGACACCGCGATGTATCACGCCAAGCAATCAGGCCGCGACAATTACCAGTTCTTTCGGCCGGACATGAGTCTCCGCGCTGTTGAGCGCCAGTCCTTGGAAGGTCAGTTGCGCTACGCTCTTGAGCGCCACGAGTTGCTATTGCATTATCAGCCCAAGATAAATCTGAAAACACGCGCCATCACCAGCGTTGAGGCGCTCGTCCGCTGGCAACATCCGGAGCGTGGGCTGCTTCTTCCGGGCCAATTCCTGGCGATCGCTGAAGACACAGGAATAATCGTCGCGATTGGCCAATGGGTACTCCGCGAAGCGTGCAGACAAACGCGGGAATGGCTCGATGCCGGCGTCCTGGCCGTTCCCGTGGCCGTCAACATCTCGTCCCTGGAATTTCAGAACGATCGGTTTTCCGAAGGCGTTCAAGCGGCCCTGAAAGACAGCGATCTGGATCCGCGATATCTCGAACTGGAATTGACCGAATCTGTCCTCATGAAACACGCTCAGTCCGCGGCCACGTCTCTCGAAAAACTCAGGACCATTGGTGTGCGCCTCGCCGTTGATGACTTTGGCACCGGCTATTCCAGCTTGAGCTACTTAACCCGCTTCCCTATTAACTCTCTGAAGCTAGACCAGTCGTTCGTGCATGACATTAGTTCCAGCGAAGACGATGCTATCGTCGTCAGCGCGGTCATTAATATGGGCAACAGCCTCAAGCACACCGTCATCGCCGAGGGCGTCGAAACGCTCGAGCAGTTGGCTTTTCTTCAGGCCCACGGCTGCGAAGAAGGCCAAGGCTACTATTTCAGCCGGCCCGTGGCTGCGCCGCAATTCGCGGAATTGCTTGAATCGGGCGTATCAGCGGCTGTTTTAAATTAGCAGCGTGCTTACTTTCCGCCCGTGCCAAGCCAAACTGCGCTCTCCGCGCGCCTTCTCCTTTAACCCTTGGAACCGCGTCTTCGTATACTCCCTAGCAATATCACCACCTAACAAAACAAAAACATCGCTGCCGCGCCGGTAAAAATTGCCACGGTTCAGACTCTATTCCGCGGCCTGCTCCGCCCATCAAAATAAATGCCATCGAATCGACTCTCCCCGGCCCGCTAAGTCGCCCGCAATCAGTACCTTCACCAGCCATCGAGAAATAAGCCTCCATTGAGAAGTATGGCGTGGCGAGTGCACACTTAATAGTGTGATTCGGGGCTTCCAGCCTGCCACGTAGCCGCTGCACACAACGGGGATACCCAAAATGATCAGCGAAACGACATCGTCAAGTACGCACGACGAGGGAACAGAAACTCTCCTGTGGAAGAGCGTGATCGCCAGAAGCGTCCAGGACTGGCTCTCGGCGCCGTTGCGCTCGAAGCTCGATGCCGAGCGCTATCTGTTCCAAAACAGCCGCGATTTGTCCTTAGTCTGTGAGTTAGCCGGAATAAATGTCGACCACCTCCGCAAGTGCCTGAACAAAGTGCGCGGCCGCCCGCTGCGCAACATCATGCCACTCGCCGCATAAATATTTGCCCGCGCGTCTGTCGCCTTTGCCCTGTGGGCGCCCGTTTTTTGCGCAGCGAAAACCGAAGGCTCGCCATCGTAAGGTGGGCCTTTTTCTGCGTTTTTAATTGTCCTGTATACCGAAAGGTTTATAATACCCGGCATGAAGGAGACGGACCCAGCCGTCGCCAAGCTAGAGCGCATCCAGCAGTTGTGGATTGAGCTGGAGCGTGAAACACCGGATGGCCCTCAATATAAAGCGCTCGTGGAACAGATTCGCGTTCTCGCTGCTGAGTATTTGGCACTCGTCAACGCACCCCAAAAACCCGACCGCTCCCGCTAACCAGGCCCGCCCACGATGAGGGATCTGCTTTTGCTCTTCTCTCCCCGTCAACCCGCGCGTTCATCCCACCGTCAGCAACTCCTCATAAAATCCGCCAATCTCCCGTTCCCGATCCACAAAATGAATCTCCAGAATCCAATGCCGCTTCTCGCCCTTTTCATCCAATGACCGCATCCGCA
>JBAQYV010000037.1:0-18093 GCA_049790315.1 Candidatus Acidiferrales bacterium
AGCGCCGTGAATGGCGGCGCGATCACGATTTCGCAGTGCTCGGCGTCTTTCACCAGCGGCGCAAATGCCGCGAAGAACGCGCGCGCATCCGCCTGCGTCTTATACATCTTCCAATTTCCCGCGATCACCGGTTTTCGCACCATGCGCCTCCTTCGCTTTCAACCGCTTTCCAGCTAACGATCCGTAAGCGCTTCCACGCCCGGCAATTTCGCGCCGGCCAAAAATTCCAGCGACGCGCCGCCACCGGTGGAGATGTGCGAAATCTGATCGCTCACGCCGGATTGATGCACCGCGGCCACCGAATCGCCGCCGCCTACGATGGAAGTCGCGCCGCCTGCGGTGGCCTTCGCCACTGCGCGCGCCACATCGAGCGTGCCCTGCGCGAACGCAGGCCACTCGAAGACACCCATCGGTCCGTTCCACACAATCGTTTTCGCCGCGGCAATTTCGCGCGAGAAATGCGCAACTGTCTCCGGGCCAATATCCAATCCCATCCAGCCGTCCGGCGTCTGCGCGACGGACATTGTTTTTTTCGCGGCGTCGGCTTTGAACGCCGCCGCCACCACATGGTCCACCGGCAGCACCAGTCGAAAGCCACGCGCTTTCGCGTCGGCGATCAGCCGCGCCGCCAATTCCACTTTGTCGGCTTCCACTAGCGACGCGCCTACGGGCAATCCCTGCGCCTTCAGAAAGGTGTACGCCATTCCGCCGCCGATCAGCATGGCATCGGCGATCTTCATCAAATTCTCAACCACTTCGATCTTGTCCGAAACTTTCGCGCCGCCCAGTACGGCCACGAATGGCCGCTCGGGATTTGAAATCGCTTTGCCGAGGTACGCCAACTCGCGCTCCATCAGCAGGCCCGCCGCGGATTTTTCGACAAAGCGCGTGATTCCCACTACCGAAGCGTGCGCCCGATGCGCGGAACCGAACGCATCGCACACGAACAAGCCATCGCACAGCGCGGCGAGGCGGCGCGAGAAATTTTCGTCGTTGGCTTCTTCTTCGGGGTGATAGCGCACATTTTCGAGCAGCAGCACGCCACCCGGCGCGAGCGCTTTGCTTTTCGCTTCCGCTTCGTCGCCCACGCAATCCGCGGCGAAATCCACGCGACGCCCGATCAGATCCGCCAGACGCTCGGCCACGGGACGCAAACTGTATTTAGGATTTGGCGTTCCTTTGGGCCGGCCCAGATGCGAAGCGAGCACCAGCCGCGCGCCTTTTGAGATCGCGAGTTCGAGCGTGGGCAGCGTTTCGGAGATGCGCGTGTCGTCGCCGACTCGGCCATTTTCGAGCGGCACATTGAAATCCACGCGCACGAACACGCGCTTGCCTGACATCTCGAGGTCGCGAATCGAAAGCTTTGTCATTTTATTTTGCGTGACAGTGTCGGCGCGGCGCGCGAGATGAACAGAGCCGGCGCGCCGGCCGAAAGTTCCGCGATCGCCTACAGTTTCGCCGCGACGAACTTAATTAGGTCGCGCACGCGACACGAATAGCCCCATTCGTTGTCATACCACGCGAGCACTTTCGCGCAAGTTTGTCCGACCACTTTCGTGTAGCCCGCATCCACGATGGCCGAATTTGAATTGGCGCGGAAATCGATCGAGACCAATTCTTCCTCGGTGTACGCGAGAATTCCCTTCATCGGCCCTTCCGCGGCTTTCTTCATCGCCGCGTTGATTTGTTCCGCCGTGACGGGCTTTTCAGTCGTCACCGTCAGATCGACGACGCTTACGTTCGGAGTCGGCACGCGCATGGAGAAGCCGTCGAGCTTTCCCTTGAGTGACGGAATCACCAGGCTGAGGGCTTTGGCCGCGCCGGTGGTGGTCGGAATCATGGAAAGTGCAGCGGCACGCGAGCGGCGCAAATCCTTGTGCGGCAGATCGAGGAGCTTCTGATCGTTGGTGTAGGAATGGATGGTGGTCATCTGGCCGTGCACGATGCCGAAATTTTCGATCAGCACCTTGGCCACGGGCGCCAGGCAATTCGTGGTGCACGATGCGTTTGAAATCACGTGATGCTTCGCCGGATCGTATACGTTGTCGTTCACGCCGAGCACCAGGGTCTGATCTTCGCCCGTCGCGGGAGCCGAAATGATCACTTTTTTCACAGGGCCGCGCATATGCTTCTTCGCATCTTCGCCCTTCGTGAACAGGCCGGTCGATTCCACCACGATCTCCGCGCCCACCGAAGCCCAATCGATTTCGCCGGGGTCGCGGGTCTTGAAAACTTTGAACGCTTTGCCGTCCACGGCAATCGTGTCCGCCGTATAGGTCACGTGCTGCGTCAAATTCCCCAGCGTCGAATCGTGCTGCAACAGATACGCCAGCGTTTTCGGGTCCGTGATGTCGTTCACGGCGACGAGTTCGATCGCGGGATCGCCCAGCGACGCGCGTACGATGTTCCGGCCGATGCGGCCAAATCCGTTGATTCCAACCTTAATGGGCATTCCTTACCTCCGGGCCAGCGTGGCCCTCGTGAATTATTGCGACGCTTGAAGACACATCGGCGGCGCGGCACCTATATGAAACATACAATGCTATGGGGTGCGGCGAAAAAAGTCAAAGGCCAGAAAATCGTCGCGTTGTGTGGTCGCTTCGTGATGGTATCCTGCCCTCGATGCGAGCCGTCAAGCGGAAGTCCACCGGCGAAGTATGGATCGGTCGTCTGGTATCTCTGCAATGCCTCGCGGCGATCTCATTCTTGATTCTGATTACACCACGCGCAGCCGGCGCAAAGACGAATTGGACCTTGGTATGGAGCGACGAATTCAACGACGCGGCCGGCAGCGCGCCTAGTTCCGCGATCTGGACGATCAAAGACAAAGGCAGCAACGCCAACAATGAATTGCAGGTGTACTGCGCGCCGACAGACAACGTAGCGCCGTGTAGCGCGACCGCTCCCAATATTTTTGAGGATGGCAACGGGAATCTTGTGATTCGCGCGATTCGTACCGCGAGCGGGACGTGGACTTCAGGGCGCATGAGCACGAGCCACACAGAAATGCCGCAGTACGGCCGCATCGAAGCGCGGATTAAATTGACGCCCGGCAACGGAATCTGGCCTGCGTTCTGGATGCTTGGCTCCGATTTACTTACCGGCACTGCCTGGCCAGCGTGCGGCGAAGTGGACATTATGGAATGGGTGCCGCAATTCACACCCACAACAACTTCTGGTACGGAGCACGGGCCCGGCTACGACGGATGCTGCGGCACCGAAAATGCGAAATTCACATTCCCGGACGCCGGGCGAATCGACGATGGCAACTTCCACACGTACGGCGTGATCTGGTCCGAAAATAAATTGCAATATTATCGCGACGATCCCGCGCAGATTTTTTTCACGCTGACTTCCGCTGACATTCCGGCGGACAAACAATGGGTATTCAACCAGCCATTTTTTCTGATTCTGAATTTGGCCGTCGGCGGTAATTTCCCAAAGCCTGGTCCCGATGCGACGACGCCAAATCCCACGGACATGCTGGTCGACTACGTTCGGGTATATCGCGCCGATACATCCGCTGCGGCGGGCGCTCCCGCCGCTGTGCCGGGCACGCCCAGCGTGCCAGCCGCTAAGCCCTAGCCAAGTTCGCAAAGCTATGGCAAGCTGTGCGCATGGGAAACAAAGACACGAGACATCGCGAAAAAAAGAAGCCGAAGAAAGAAAAACCGAAAGCTCAACCTTTTAATTTCAACCGAACTACCGAGCGCATCGCGCAAAAACCTCCGGAGAGCAAACCTCCGTCATCTTAATCGCACGCTGCGGCGGACACCGCTGTCGTTGCCTCCGCGAAAGCCTCTCGCACCGAGAACTTTCGCGCGCCGGCACCGAGACCTTCCCTCTGAGCGAGGCATCGCATGATCTCCCGACGCGAAGTTCTAAAAGGCGCGCTGAAAAGCGCGGCAATCGCAGGCGGCGCGGCGATTTTTCGGCCCGCGACTTCCACGTTCGCTATCGCATCGCAACCCAAGACACCCGTGAATTTCGCCGTGCCGCCCAACGCGTGCGATTGCCACACACATATCTTCGATCCCGCGCACTTCCCGTACGCGGCCTCGCGCACGTACACGCCGGAAGCCGCCTCCGTTGCGGAACTTCTTGCGATGCACAAAAAGCTGCATCTTGATCGCGTGGTGATCGTGCAGCCCAGCGTGTATGGCACGAACAATGCATGCACGCTCGATGCGCTGAAACAAATCGGCGCAAGCGCGCGCGGCGTGGCCGTGATCGACGACAAAACCGCCGGCGCCGATCTCGACGCGATGCAAGCCGCGGGCATTCGCGGCCTGCGAATTAATTTTGAGGCCGGCGGCTCGCCGAATGCCGAAGCCGCGCGCAAACAATTCGCTGCGATGGTTGCGCGCGCGCAAGCTCGCAAGTGGCACGTGCAGATTTACACGCGACTTTCGGTGATCGAATCGCTGAAAGATCAGGTGATGGCATCGCCGGTGCCGGTTGTGTTCGACCATTTCGGCGGAGCGCAAGCCGCGCTAGGTACCGTGCAGCCCGGCTTCAGCACGCTTTTGAGTTTGGTAAAATCCGGCAAGGCTTACGTGAAAATTTCGGGCGCGTATCGCAGCTCGACATTGGCGCCGGATTACGCGGATGTCGCGCCGCTCGCGAAAGAACTGATCGCCGCGAATTCCGAACGCATTCTGTGGGGAACGGACTGGCCGCACCCGGATTCGTCGCCGAAGCTGGCCCGCGCGACTGTAGACGTTGCGCCGCTTTTCAAAATTGACGATGGGCACCTACTTAATTTGTTCGCGACGTGGGCTCCGCACACCGCGACACGCCAAACGATTCTGGTCGACAATCCCGCCAAGCTCTACGGCTTCTGAGATTTCCCGCGGCAGGAGAATTTGTAACTCGACTTGACGGCCTCTGTCGCCGCGAACCGAGAGAACACGCGGAAGGCAAACTAATACCCGGCGTGATGCAATACCATCACGGCCGCGGCTGCGACCAGGCAATAAATTCCAAACAAATACCAGCGCCCGCCTTCGAGCCATTTGCTCAACCATTTGAGCGCGAGAAGGCCGGCGAGAAATGCGCACACCGTTCCCGTAAGTATCGGCGCGGCCACCGACCCGAAACTCACGCTCGCGCCAGCGTGCTCAGCCTTCATCAATCGCAACGCCTCGCGCGCAATCACGGGCGGCGTCACCAGCACGGCCAGCGCGAAGCTGAAAGTCTCAGCACGCGCCTTGGCTACGCCCGCGAGCATGCCGGTTGAAATCGTCGCGCCCGACCGCGAGAAGCCGCGGAACGGCAGCGAGAGCCCTTGCACGAAACCAATCACCGCCGCTTGGCCGCCATTCAATCCGATGCCGTCCCGCGAATTCGCGCGCGGCAAACGCTTCTCAACGCTGCCGGCGATCAAAATCAGCACGCCGACGACAGCCAGCGCCGGCGCAATCAATTCGAGATGATCGAACAATTGCTCGACATCGGCATGAGTGGCATGCTCGATCACTTTCACGATGCCCTCGCCGATAACGCCCGTAATCGCCGTCGCCAGAATCACGAGCCACGCCGATTGCAAAAACGCTTCGACGCTCTCGAAATATGTGGCGCGCCATTGCTTCCAGAAATAAACGATCACGGCGAACATGGTGCCCGTATGCAGCATGATCAGCAGCAGCGTCATCTCCGGCGACGACGGATTCATGCCCATCAATTTTTCGGCCACCACAACGTGCGCCGAACTCGACACTGGTAGCAGCTCGGTGAGTCCTTGAATCACGGCCAAAATGATCACATGTAGTAGCGACATGGCCTAACCCTAGCACAGTCGTTGCAGCCGCAGAATTCCGCACGCCGATCGCACATCTTAAATTGCAAGGGTGGTATTCTCTCCCCCTCATGACTGCCCTCAGCGAAGTCCTAGGCGCGCGCACGGCCGGAGTCGAAAGCGCCGCGCTGCTTTTGAGCGCGTGCGCGATGGTCTCCACGATCTTCGGCGGATTGGTCGCGGTGTATGGACAAAAGCGCGCGCATTTGCTGCTGGGCATGGGCGCCGGAATGCTGCTGGGCGCGACATTCTTCGATCTCCTGCCCGAATCGGTGGAAGCGGCGCAATCGCAAGGCTGGGGCGCGCGCGAAATGTTCGTGGTGCTGGTGATCGGCTTCCTCGGCTTTTATGTCGCCGAGCGCGTTTTGATTCTGCACTCCTGCGTGGAAGGCGATTGCGCGAATGAAGCCCATCGCCGCATGGGCCGCATGAGCGCGATCGGATTGATCGCGCACAGCACGCTCGACGGCGCCGCGATCGGCGCGGCAACGCTGGTGAGCTGGCGCGAAGGCGCGGTGGTGGCGCTGGCGATCATCGCGCACGACATGAGCGACGGCCTGAACACGATGATGCTGGTGACGCAGGGCGAAAACGCGCACCGCACCGATTATGTTTTTCTCGCCATGGACGCGATTGCGCCAGTTGGCGGCGCGATCCTTGCGCTGGCATTTTTGCCGTCGCCGAAATGGCTCGCTGTTTTTCTGGCGCTCGCTTCCGGATTTTTCCTCTACACCGCGACTTCAGATTTGCTGCCCGAAGCGCACCGGCGTTCGCCCAGCGCCTCGGTAATGATTCTCACGCTCGTCGGCGTGCTGATCATGGCCGTTGCCGTTGGGCTGACGCGGCTTGACTCTGCCTCGTTCCACCGGTTGCTGCATTCATTTTTCTAGTTTCCGCCATCCGAACCGGCCGATTCGTGATTCAGGATACAGCTCGGCGTTTGCGGGAGCCGCGGCCTGATGCGCCGCTTTGTTGCAGAATTTTTCTCGATACAGGACGCAGCTCCTGAAGATGCTCGCGAAGATAAGTCATCAGGCGCTGCTTCTTGTTCTTCCCGCGCTTGGATTTTGCACCATCTTCATGCGCGTCGCTTGGAATCAGCTCGGGATTGTGCGCGGCCACGCGGCGGTAGATCGAGCGCCACATTTTTTTGGTGGTGGACAGCGAAACGCCCAGCTCGTCGCTCAATTCCCCGTCGGTTCCGCCGGCCAGCGCCGATAGCAACAGTCGCTGCTCGCTCCGGCTGAAGCCGAACCGCGGCGCTTCATACAGAAAAAGAGATCCGATCCACGAGCCGTGTTGTGTCTGCGCCATTTCGCGCGTAAGGCCGACGATGTGCGTCTTCGTCAGCAAATCGGGCAGGATTTTTTCCTCGAAGTCGCGGTAGCCGCCGCCGGCGCGGTTAAAAAGACGGCCTCCCGTATTGTGCATTCCCATGATATGCGGCGCGCTCTCACCGTTGGCAATCAGCTCCTTCAGAAGGAAGCCGCGGTGATTCTCAAGGAAAGCCGCTACGAATTCGCACCACAATTCCACGCGCTCCACATCCTCCATGCGAACGCAGGCATGCCAAACGGCCAGGTTCAGGCCGCCCCGCGAATTCGCCTCGCGGATTTCCGTTTCGGAAAGTAGCGGAGAATCGCCGCGCACCACGCGCTTTGCCAATTCGGGGCCGATCCACAAGCAGGACGATGTTTTCAATTCGCGCAGGAAATCGTCGGAAACAAATACGCTGGTACCGACGCCGACCATTCGCGGCCGAACGCGGCGCGCGGCCTCGTCAATTTCTTCAAACACCACCGCTGAGCAGAAACCGTTCGAAGAAAGCAATCGGAGCCACGCCGGGCGCAGATCGGCCAGGTAGTCGCCGTAGCGCGGGGCCACAATCGGATGCGCCGCCACGATTTCGACGCATTCGCGGACGTCCTTCGGCCGCATGGGTCTGTGCCGGATGCTCACGCGCGCCCCCGCACGGGAACAGTTCGATGTTGGAGGAGGTTTCTGGACACGGGGCGCAATTCCTCGCGATGGTCGCGAAGATACGTCATCAAGCGTTGCTTTTTACTTTTCCCCCGTTTGGACGTTACCCCGTCCTCCCGCGAATCGTTGGGAATCAATTCTGGATTAATCGCGGCGACGCGGTGGTAGACCGAGCGCCACATTTTCTTGGTCGTGGAGAGCGCAATGCCCAGTTGCTCGCTCAATTCCTCGTCGGTCCCTCCGGCGAGTGCCGCTAGCAGCAATCGCTGTTCGCTGCGACTGAATCCAAAGCGTGGCGGCTCATGGACAAACAGCAACCCGATCCAGGATCCGAGCTGCTCGAGCGCCGTCTGGCGCGTGAGTCCCAGAATGTGCGGCTCCGAAATAATCTCGCCCAGATTTTTCCCCTCGAAATCCTCATAGCGGCCGCTCGCGGGCTTCAAGAGGCGCCCGCCCGTGTTCCGTATGCCCTCGAGATGCTCCAGACTGTCGGCTTGCACTGCGATGCAGCTAAAAAGAAACCCGCGGTGCTCGTCGAGGAACGTAGTCATCAGCTCCTGCCAGACTTCCACGCGCTTGATGGCCTCCATTCGGAGGCAAGCATGCCACACTACGAGGTTCAACCCGCTTCCCGAATTCGCCTCGCGGAGCTGCTTTTCGGAAAGCAGCGGAGAATCGCCGCGGGCCACACGCTTGGCCAGCTCGGGACCAATCCAGAAGAACGGCGGAGTCTTCACTTCGCGAAGGAAATCGCCGGAAACGCACACCGTGACGCCGATGCCGGCCATTCGGGATCTTGCCCGGCCCGATCCTTCTTCAACATCTTCAAACACCATCGCGGAGCAGAAACCGTCCGAGGAAAGTAACCGAAGCCAGGCCGTGCGCAAATCTCCAAGGGAGTTGGCATAGCGCGGCCCCGTAATGGGATGCGCCGCAACGATCTCGACGCACTCGCGGACATCTTTCGGCCGCATGGGCCTGTGCCGAATACTCACGCTAAAAGCCTATAAATTGCCGAGCCTGGACGTACTGCTCTTTAAGAGGGCTTGTTTATAGCATCTCTTCGTGGATACTTCCACAACTTGCAATTTCACAAAATGACGAACGACTAAGGTGGGGCGCCCAGAGCGCTCGCCAGGCTCGATTAGTGGCCTGGCCTGGAACCGGACGATTTCTGGATACAAGGAGGGGTCAGATGAGCGAGAGAGAAAGCAGCGCAATGATGGCGCGTGCGGGAAGCTGGGCCGCGCGAAGTGCCGCAGCCAGATCGATCTTCGCCGCCGCTATGTTCGCGGCACTGGTCTTCGCGCTGGCCGCGCCGAGTCGCGCGCAGGCGCAAAGCGCGGCGGCGAAAGCGGCGCCGACGGGTCAACCCACGGGCAAGGGGCAGCACGAAGGGATTACCGTGTTCGGCCGCTGGGTGATCGAGGTGAAGAATCCCGATGGAAGGGTTGTGATCCGCCGCGAATTTGAAAATAACCTCACTTCCGGTGCGAACGTCCTCGCCGGATTGCTCTCGGGCTATTTTGCACCTGGCGTGTGGGAAATACATCTCGCAGGCGCTCCCGGACCGTGTTCGACGGGGGCGAGCGGCTCTTGCACCATCGCGCCTTCGACTGGCTTCCAATTTACGGGGTGCTCCACTACGGTTGCAGCCGCTTCGCCGCAACCTTTTTGCTACTCGACGATGACGGAGTCGCTCGGAGCCATCAGCGGAGGCCAGGACTTCACCTCGTTCGTTCTGATGGGCTCCGCGTACATCGATACGTCCACGACGATATCCGTGGTGTCGACGCTCATAAATCTTTGCGCTCCAACGCCTCAGGCCGCTCTTGCACCAGGGACGCCCGTCACGGCCACCACCGTTTCTCCGAGCACATGCTCGACGAACCTCACCAACCAGACGGGCGAGGAATTTACATCGGCCAACGTTTCAGTACCAGTGACCACGGGGCAAACCGTCGACGCGACGGTAACGATAAGCTTCGCGAGTCCGCAGTAACCCGCCTCACGTGACGCGTGGATCGCGATGGACGACGAGGAATGGGACGTGATTACGCAAGCGGACAAAAAATCAGCATCGCGGCGGAGGAACTAAGTCGATGACCGGGCGCGCCACAACGAAAACATTCGCCGCTCGTCGCGCGCTCTTCGCTTTTCTCTGCGTTGCCTGCGCCGGCCTGTTCGCTCCAGCCGCCTTCGCTCAGGAAGAGATGACGATTATCGCGGGTTCCACCGCCGTTCCCAACGGCACCTGCGTTCCCGCGATTACGCCGGTTCCACTCTGCAATGCCGGCTTCGCCGGAGACAACGGCCCCGCTATCAACGCAAATCTGCACTCTCCATTCGGAGTCGCGGTTGGCCCGGACGAATCGGTCTACATCGCGGATGGCTTGAACGGCGTGATTCGCAAAGTGGATACAAGCGGAAATATCACGACGTACGCGATCGTCTCCCAGACAACTCCGGATACTACCGCGACCGCCGTGACCACCGATTCGTCCGGCAACGTTTATTACGGCGATAGTTCCGGAGGGGTTTACGAGAACGGGAGCGTTCTGGAACCCCAGAACGGCACGGCCATTGAAGCCCTCGCGACCGACAACAACGGCAATCTTTACGTCCTCAAGAGCATGGCCGACCTGACGCAGTATCAGCTCTCTGTGTACGTGACCAGTTCCCACCAATCGTTTTTGCTCGCCGATACCAGCGGTGACACCGCGGGCCTGCTGGGAGACAAGTTATTCGGAGTCACAGCACAAGCCGCCGGCGGCGGGACCGTGAACTTATTTGTTTTGGACCCCGTCTACAAGGGCGGCGAAAATGGGACACCCGAGGCTTCGATTCTCGAAATCATTGTCAATACCAGCGGAGCGTCTCCCGCCGTCACCGCGCTTTCACAGTTTGCGGAATCCACGAATCTCCCCGCGGTGTACGGACAGACGCTGGCCATCGATCTCGCCGGGAATTTCTACATCAATGAAGGCTCGGCCGTCATCAAGTACATCCCGGGGGCGGCCACCGCGTCTCCGGTCGCCGGTACGGGCGCATCCGGATTCAACAACGGGAACAATCCAAGCCCGCCGTTCAATCTGGTTACGAATTACAACCTGGGCGGCATACCTTCTCCCGCGACGGCCACGGATATTAACCAGGCTCAAGGAATCTTTGTCGACCAGAATGGCGTGCTTTATATCGCGGACACCGCGAACAATCTCGTCCGGAAGGTTTCCAATTCTCCCGGCTGCCAGGAATGCGGGCCGGCCAACCTGGTGCTTACCGATCAGCTTCCGATCGCCAGCTTCGCCTACGCGGAAAACCCGGTAACGCAAAAGCTGTACGTCACGAACGCCACGGCCGGCGTGGTGAACGTCTACAACACCAAAAACGATACCTTCATCACCTCGTATGCCGTCGGCAATTCCCCCGCGCAACCGGTAATCGACAGCGTGAACAACATCGTTTACGTGCCCAACGCGGGTCCGGCCACGGGAACCGGCCCGGCAAATTTCACGTACACGGTTAGCGTGATCAACGAGAATACCGGCGTCGTCAGCAACGTCACGATCGCGGGAGCACCGGGCGCAATCGCGCTCGATCCGACGCTCAACAAAGCTTACGTGGCAATTTCAGGCGGCACATCGATTAGCGTGATCGGCGGGCCTTCCGGCAGCACCGCGCCCAGCCTTAAAGGAAATATTCCCGCGATCCTCGTGCCGAGCGCGCTGGCGGTAGATACAACACGCAACATTGTGTACGCGCGCTGCTTCTGCCTGGGCGCGCCGACCGGCGAGGAAAATTACTCGCTGGCGATCATTGACGCCACAACCGACACCGTCACCAACACAGTATCCGAGTTCATCAGCTCGTCCACCAGCATCGCTACCGACAGCATCGCCGTCGATGAAACCAGCGGCCACGTGGCGATCGCGGCCACCGGCCAGCCGAGCATGAACGTGTGGGTACCCGCCAATTCGGGCTTCCAGACCTACAGCCCGGGTTTCTTTCCGCAGCACATTGTGGTCGATTCAAGCAATGAAATCGCGTACATCACCGACGGATTCGGGAACAGCGCGTCCGTGAACCTCGCCACGTTCACGGCGTTTTCGCTCTCCACCGCGGTCGAGGGCGGCAACACATGCAGCGGCTCCGGCAACGTCATCGGCGTCGATCCCAGCACGGACCAAGCCTACATGACCACCTGCGGTTCGGAGACCGGTTCGCCCGCTGCGGCTCTGAACCTGATCGATGGGCCCACGGGCAAAATCATCGCCACGACCTCACTCGGCGATCCGGCCGGCAGCTCCAATTCGTTGAACGGATTTTTCGCGATTGCGGTAGATCCCACGACGCACGTGGTCTACGTCGCAAATTCGCTGGCGAATCAACTCGACGTATTCAACGGCCCGGCGGCGGCTGCCCGCCCGGTCCTGGCCTTCTCTCCGAGCCCGCTAACCTTCGCTCCCGTGGGCGTAGGCCAAACCGCGGCGGCCACCTTGACCGTCACAAATTCGGGCTCTGCCTCGACGACGCTGAATCCAACAATTTCGCTTACCCAGGGTGCGGGCACTCCCCAGATTGTCGCGGACGGCTGCACGCCTCCGTTGCCCGCCGCCGTCAACAGTGTGCCAGGCTCATGCACCTACGACGTGACGTTTACTCCTTCAAGCCCCACCCAGGCGGAATCGTTTGCCGGCTCCATCGTATTTGCCGACACCGCGCTCGACACACCGCAAATCGTGAACTTCTCCGGCACAGTTGGCCTCACGACGATTAACGTCTCGCCTTCGCCGCTCGCTTTTGGCCCGGTCCCGGAGGATGTCGAGACGACGCTCGACATTACGGTGACCAACACCGCCGGCGCGCCGCTCGCAGTCAGCAGCATCGCGTTCACCAACTCCAGCTCCCCCGATTTCCAGGAATTCGATAGCTGTGGCGTCTCATCCATCGTCGCTGGCTCCTCCTGCACGATCGAGGTTTCTTACTCTCCGTCCACATCCGATACAGTAGGAGCGCAGGAGGCGGCTACGCTCCAAATCACCGACAACGCGTCGGGAAGCCCGCAGAGCGTCGCCATCACCGGCACCAGCGCGAACCCGAACGACGCGTTCGGTGAGCTATCGCCCGGAACTAGCCTCAGCTTCGGCAATATCGCGGTCAACGAACCGAGCGCCACACAACAGATCACATTACAAAACGACGGGTCGGCCGCCCTGGGTATCGGCAGCATCGCGATTACGGGCGCGAATGCCGCGGATTTTCAATTTCAAGGGACGAACAATTGCGGCAGCAGCGTGGCCCTATTCGCATCGTGTTCAATGGATGTGTACTTCACCCCGTCGCAAATTCCCACAACTTCGGAGACGGCCCAGGTTGTGATCCAGGAATCCGGCTCGTCCGTCTCATCGCAGACGATTTCGCTTTCGGGCACGAGTTCCGTGCCGCTCGGCCCGCCCGCGTCTCTTCCGGAATTGGTTTCCGCCGACAATAGCGTGCTTCCGATTGCTGCGAACCCTGGGAATGGATCGGACGTGTTCGCCGGCGTTTCGGCCCTGAGTTCCGGCGGCCAATTCGTGGCCTTTTCCAATCAGGCCATCAATCTTCCCGGCCCGTTCGTAGCGCTCGGAGAACCGGCCAACTCAATTTATTTGCGCAACACGTGCGAAGGAGCGAGTTCGAGTTGCCAGCAGAGCACCACGCCTGTGGCCATCGGGCCGCTGGGCAGCGCGTGCGCCATCCCAGACTCCTTTCCGGGAAGCGAATTTCCGGCCATCGATTCAGCAGGCCGATATGTTGCGTTTGAATCCAACGCATGCCAGTTCACCGGCCTGAACTCGAACAACGCCAACCAAGTCTTCCTGCGCAACCTCTCCGCCCAAACCACGGCCTTGGTCTCGCTGGATTCAACAACAAATCCCGTAGGTTTAGGTGTCGCGTCCGGCTCCCTGTTTTCGATGAGCGCCAACGCGCGCTTCTTCGCGTATGAATCCACCTCATCGAATGTGGTCGCCGGCGTGATGAATGCGTCCGTGAACCCCACGAACGAAATTTATTGGCAGGACGCTTGCACCGGACAAACTTCCGGATGTCAGCCCACGCAACTGATCTCCCAACCTTCCGGCGTCACCAACGCGCTTGCCAACGGTCTCGCCGAACAGGCGTCGATCAGTCCCGATGGAAGATATGTTGCGTTTGCTTCCACGGCCACCAACCTGTCGTCGAATCCTGACGGCAACGAGCAAGCGTATCTCCGCGACACCTGCTTTGGGGCCACCGGCGCGTGTACGCCCTCGACCATATTGATATCGCAAAATACCAATGGAAGCGTCGCCGGCGGCACCAATCCGTCCGTCTCCAGCGGCGGCCGTTTTGTAGTCTTCATTTCCTTCGCCTCCGGCGAGCCACAGATCTACTTGCGAGATACCTGCGTCAGCAACGGCGTGTCCGTGTGCGCAACTCCCGCGAGTACGCTTTTGTCCCAGCTCAACGGCGTCGCGGGCAGCGGAGTCAGCAGCCTGCCATTCATCTCCGCCGATGGCCGCCTCATCACGTTCACATCGACAAGTATTTTGAGCGCGAGCGTGCCCTCGAATTCCCAGGCGATCTACGAGTACGATACGTGCCAGAGTAACGGCGTTCCCGTCACCGGAGCCTGCACTTCCGGCCTTTCCGCAATCGCGATCAATCCATCCGGGCACTTCAACATCGAGGGCGGAGCCGCCGTTGTCGACGCGACGGACCAATTCGTCGCCATCAATCTAAGTTCCGCGGGCAACTCCGGAAGTCCCGTGTCGGAGATATACCTGAGCGCGACAACCGTGACGGCGACCGTGCCGCCCACATTGCTCCCCACGGTTACCCTGCTCGACATTTCGCCGCTCGGCCCCGTAGCCCTTTCGCAATCGGTCACGTTAACCGCGACGGTGTTGCCCACCTCCGGCTCGGGCACGCCCACGGGAACAGTGACATTCTTTAGCGGTTCGACCGTGTTGGGCTCGCCCGTAAGCCTCGTGTCGGGAATCGCGACCCTGCTGAATTTCACCTCACTAACCGCCGGCGCCGCCGATTCCATCACGGCCACCTATAGCGGGGACGCCACCTACGCCACGTCGACCTCCTCCGCCATGATCATCGATGTCGGCCCACCCATCGCGACGTTCTCTTCATCCAATATCACGTTGCCCAACGCTATTCTCGATCAAACGTCTTCGACAGTATCGTTGACTCTCACGAATACGGGAGCGCAACCGCTTGTCTTGCCGCTGATCTTCGTGACAAAGGATGCCGGGACTGCCGAGGTGTTTGGCGTCGGCGGCACTCTCAACGAAGCTCCCTTTGGAGTAACTGGAACCGCCATTACTTGTAATGGCGCGCCTGTTACGTTTGAGGCGATCACCAGTCCGCTTACGATAAACCCGGGCGTTTCTTGCGCCATTCCCCTGGTCTTCGATCCTAACGACGGCGACGTCGAATCCGTCAGCGAATCGAGCCAGACCGATACGATACTTTTCAGCGACAACGCGCCCACCAGCAACGCTCCGTTTCAGGACACGCCCCCGTCCGCTCAGTCCCCCAACCTACAGGACGCCCAAACAATCACGGTCAGTGGGAACTTCCTTTATCCCACGACGGCGAACATAAGCTCGTCGGCGCCCACTGCTGCCGTCGGCACGCCGGTGACGCTCACCGCGGCGGTTACCTCCGCCTCGACGGGCACCTCCGCGACGCCAACCGGCACGGTAATGTTCTCCGACGGGCCCACGACGTTGCCCGCCACGTCCGGCAACCCCAATCCCGCGCCCCTCGTGAATGGCATGGCTTCCTACACCACCAGTTCATTGCCGGCCGGCGCTAACTCGGTGACGGCAGTGTATAGCGGAGACTTAACCTTCGGCGCCGCCACATCGTCGGTGCTGATGGAGACCATCACCGGATCAGGCTCGGGCCCCTCCCCAGCGAACGTGCCTCCTGATACTGAGCCGATCACCGTAACCGACTCCGTCACTGTCACCCCACTGATCAACGTCGCCGCGCCCGTCGTATTTTTCTCGACGAACAGCGTCGGCTTCGGCAGCGCTTCGGGCACGCAGATCATCACGGTCTCGAATATCGGCACCGGCTCAACCGCGCTCACTCTGACCAGCGCCGCGATTCCTTCCGGCAGCGGATTCACGTTGGGCGCGATCGCCTGCTCGAATGGCAACACGTCGTTCGCAATCACGCTTCCCTCAGGCGGAGCGTGCATGATCAGCGTCACGTACGCCGCGCCGCAGTCGGGCACAGCCAACGCAACCCTCACGTTCACCGACAACGCCGCACTGAGCAATCTCACCAGCACGCCGCTCGGCAGCTCAAGTTACACGCAAACGATCGCTCTGCTCGGCGCTGGCGCCACCGCCGCCGCGCCAGCGGCGCCGCCCGCCACAGTTGACGTCACCGACAACGAGACCATCGCCGTCACCGACGCGCCGCAAGCTCAGCCGGCAGCTTGCCCGGCAATCACCGTCACCCCCACTGGAGCCTTAGCCGCGACGTTGAGCGTCGCGTACAGCCAGCAGTTCACAGCCACTGGCAGCACCGCCACGCCGCTCGCATGGTCGCTCACTGGCGCGCCAACGTGGCTCAGCATTTCCAGTTCCGGCCTCGTGTCCGGCACGCCCGCGGCGACGGGAACTTTCCCCTTCACCGTAACTGCAACCGACAAGAATGGCTGCTCCGGCTCCGCCAGCGCCTCCCTCACCGTCGCGCCGAAGCCCACCGCGACAACCACGACCATCACCTCGACTTCCTCCACCGACAACGGCCTCGCCCTGCCCGCGAACACCGCGCTGCTCGAAGTGCCCGTCACGGTGAACTTCAAGGTTCAGCCCGTATCGGGCAGCGCCACCGCGACTGGCACCGTCAAAGTCACCGACGGCGTCAGCACCAGTGACGGTTGCTCGGTCGCTCTGGCCGCCAGCGCCAACGGCGCCGGCTCCTGCGCACTCACAATTTCGCCTACGGCATCCACCACCACGCCGCTGACCGCCACATACACGCCCGACGCCCCTGCGGTCGCACTCGGACTTCTCTCCGGCGCGTCGCCGGCCGTCACCGAAACGCTAACCGAGATCGATAGTTGCGGCACTCTCCCAGCGTCACAAACAGTGGCAGCGGGATCGACGTCGACCTTCACCCTGTCGGTCTGCCTCGCCGGCAATGTGCAAGCCGCGGCCACCGCCGTCGTCACCGGCTGCCCGCCCAGCGCCGAATGCAGCGACACCATTACGCCCGTCACTGGCCAGCCGGGCGTCTACACGGTGGTGATCACGATCGTCACGGAATCCGCGGGCAGAACCGCTCCTCTACAGGATCGCTGGCCCCGCGGCAAGCCCTGGCCTTTCGCGCTAGCGATCTTCGGCGCGCTTCTAGCCCTGCTGACCGCGCTCCGCCTGGCGCGCCAGAATCAACGCCGTCCACGATTGGCCTACGGGACAGGTTTATTGTTGGCCCTGCTGATGGTGCTAACTGGTATTTCCGGCTGCGTGCGCGGCGGCGCGAATGGCAACGGTGGCACGCCGCCGAACAGCTACGTCGTGATCGTCTCAATCGTGGCAAACAACGTCAGCATCAACATCCCGCTGCATATCACCATCACAAGATAGCGATCGAGCGATAAGTACCTGGACTGAATCGAACTGATGTCGCGCCGCGCCACGAGCGGCTCGGGCGGCGCATCCTTCGCGCCGGCATAGGCGGACCTGGGATTTTGACTTGTGACTTTGGTTCTGCTTCGTCTCTATGGACGATGGAAGCGTCCGACCAGCACGCCCTTCATCAGAACGTGCCCCTCCATCGCATTTATCACGTCGGCCTGCGTCGCGTCGGGGCCGAGCGGCAGCTTCGTGTCCAACGCGTACAGCTCGAATGTGTAGTGATGGTATGGCCCCACTGCCGCCGCGCCCATTCCCATGTAGCCAACATGCTTCCCGTAATTCAGCGCCTGAATTGAGCCATCGGGTAGCTGAGCCGTCGCGGGCTCGCCTTCGGGCAATTCGTGCGCCGACCCGGGAATGTTAAAGATCATCCAGTGCAAAATCTGGTCCGTCATTTTGTTCACGGACGTGTCCGGATCGTGCACGATCAGCGTGTAACTCACCACGCCATCCGGCGCGTTCGTCCACATCAGCTCGGGCGATACCGGCGCGCCGGTGGCCGCCATCGTGAACTTGTTCGGAATGATGCCGCCATCTTCAAATCCATTCGAGGTAAGTGTCAGCCGGGGCTTCGCCGGCGCCGGCGCAACGGATGGCGCAGGCGCTTGCATTGAGGGTGCC
>JBAQYV010000038.1:0-5098 GCA_049790315.1 Candidatus Acidiferrales bacterium
TTTCGGCGAATTATTTCGGGGTGGTGGATCGCGAAGGGCAGGGCGGCCACAAGCTCAGGGTTTCCCTGAATGCGCAGGTCGATCACGGCTGGCACGTCGTGGCCGACATCAACGAGCTGAGCTCGCTCACGTTTCAATTGGTATTTGCGCCGACGTTTGGAGAGGCCGTGGTTTCCGAAGTTCCGACCAGCGTTTTCGTGTCGAATAATTTCGGCGGCTTCAGTTTCAACGTGGCCGCCAACGACTACAAGGATTTTCTAACTGTTCCGAGCACCACAACCACGGAGCCGCAAAGCTCTGTCGATCTTCGCAGCGCGCCTGAGGCGCGGTTTTCATCGGTTGACCGCGCACCCTGGCGCAAGTGGCCGATTTATTTCGGCTTTGACGTTATGGGCGGAGCCGCGAGCCGCGGCGAATCGTGCACGCCTTCGTCGGCGAGTCCCACGGGTTGCGCGGACTTTCCGAATTTTTCCACACCGGCCATGGTGCAGCGCGACATGATTTCACCGAGCGTCACGGTGCCGTTGCGCTGGGGACCTTGGCTCGGCGTCACGACGAGCTACGACGTGCGCGTAACGCGCTATGGATCGCAGGATGTCAACGGTGTACTTCTGGGCCGCACGCTGGTTGAAACCAGCGGAGAACTCGCGGTGAATCTGCGTCCCCCTTCGTTTGAGCGCGTCTTTACCGTCGGCAATACGAAATGGAAGCACACGATCGAGCCCGACATCACTTATCGCTACGTGAATGGCGTGGACGATTTCCAAAACATCATCCGCTTCGATGAAGACGACACGATCACGGACACGAACGAACTGGACTACGCGCTTACGCAGCGTCTATATCGCCGCGTGGGCGGCGGCCAGGTGGAAGATTTCATTACCTGGCGTCTAGAGGAAAAATATTATTTCGATCCGACGTTCGGCGGCGCGCTGGTTCCCGGCGAGCGCAACGTGTTCGCGGCGCTGGATTCGGTTACGCCATTCGCATTCGCCGATACGCCGCGCCGCTATTCACCGGTGGTGAGCGATCTGGTGATCACGCCTGGCGGTCCCTTCGACGCGGAGCTGCGCACCGATTTCGATCCGCAACAGGGACGATTCACCACGACGGGATTACTGGTGAAGGCGCATCCGTACAAGCTTGTTACGGCAACCATCGCGGAATTTGCGATCAATAACAATCCCATCTACTGCACGCCAGCGACGACATCGGAAGCAGGCTCCGGAACTTCGATCGATGTTCCATCGACGTGCGCGTATTTGCAGCCGCCGGAAAATCAGTTGCGCATGCTGGTGGGATACGGAGATTTGAATCGGCGCGGCTGGAACGCGTCGCTTGGCTATAGCTATGATTTCCGCCAGAACGAAGTGCAAGACGAGCTTGCGCAAATCAGCTACAACGGTTCGTGCTGCGGATTGGCGATCGAGTACGCGCGTTTGGCTTTGGGCGAGCTGCGAACGGAAAACCAGTTTCGCGTGGCGCTGGTGATCGCCAATATCGGCACGTTCGGCAACCTGCGACGGCAAGAAAAAATTTATTAATCCGCGGGACGGCTGTGCGCGTCCACGCTGTTGTGCGAAAATAAGGCGTTTTGTTGAACCGCACGAACTATCCGAACGATCCTGCGGGGAATTGCGGTAACGAGGAGTAATCCTTCACGATGCGAGTTTCGATTTTTGCAGCGCTGCTGGCGGGAGTGATTTCGTTTTTATCGCCCTGCGTGCTGCCGCTGGTGCCCGGTTACATCTCAATGCTTTCGGGCATCGGCGTGGAGCAATTGCAGCGAGGCGAAAAGCCTCGCGGCAGTTTGTTGGCGTCGGCCATCGCATTTGTCTGCGGGTTTTCGATGGTGTTCATTGGGTTCGGGGCGTCGGCCAGCGCCGTGGGCCGATTTCTGTTGCACAACAAGGATATTCTGGGACCTGTGGCCGGTGTGTTGATTCTGCTTTTCGGCTTGCATCTGATCGGTTGGCTCGGGAAGTTGGACGTCGATTCCGGGCTCGCGATCGGCGGCACATTGTTGGTGTGCGGCGCATTTCTCTACGGCCGCCATGGCACTCAGACGGCCGGCCCCGGCGGCGTGATCGGCGGAGTGCCATTTGCTTCGCTCTCCATTATTTTCTTGCTGGGTCCGCGCCTGTCGCGCTGGCTCAATCGCGATGTTCATTTTCGTCAGCTCGGATCGAGCGGCGAGCAATCGACTTCCGGCGGGCCGCTCGCCGGCGTTACCAGCGGATTCCTTTTGGGTTTTGCCTTCGCCTTTGGCTGGACGCCGTGCATCGGTCCGATTCTGGCGAGCGTGCTGGCGATGGCTGCCGCGAGCCATACCGTCGGGCGCGGAGTTTTTCTCCTGGCCGTCTATTCGGCGGGTCTCGCGATTCCGTTTTTGATCACGGCGCTGGCACTGAATAGTTTTCTTCGTTTCTACCAGCGCTTTCGGCGCTACTTGCATGCCGTTGAGGTCTCCAGCGGCGCGCTGCTGCTCTTCATTGGCGGACTGATTTTCTTCGATCGCCTGACATGGCTTTCGGGTAAACTAAGTTTTCTGAACCGATTCGTGCGCTGAGGCTGCATTCGATATGCGAAAGACCGCCGTTGTACTCATCATCGTCGCCGCGCTGATCACGGTAGTGGCGTGGTCTAACCGGCACTGGCCCGGCGGCGACGCGCAAGCCTCATGGCAACAAGGTCCGGCGCCGGATTCGGCGACGCTTGGCTCGGATGACGCTGAGCTGCAAACCCTTCCGATGCTCGACCTTGATGGAAAGCAAGTGACTCTTTCCGACTACAAAGGCAAGGTCGTGCTTGTCGATTTCTGGGCTACGTGGTGCGGGCCGTGCCACATTGAGACGCCGTGGCTGATCGACTTGCAACAGAAGTACGGGCCGCGCGGTCTGGTGATTCTTGGCGTGGCGATGGACGAAGAAGGAAAAAGCATCGTGGCGCCCTTCGTAGCGAGCCAGCTTTTCGACGTGAACGGCCAGAACGAACCTATCAACTACCGAATTCTGCTGGGTACCGACGACATTGGCGACAAATTCGGCGGGCTGGAAGGTTATCCCACCAACATGTTCTTCACGCGAGACGGCCGAAAAGTAAAAACGCTGATCGGTCTTGAAGATTACGACGAAATCGACAAAGACATTCAGAGCCTGCTGTAGTTTTTGGTCCGCGACCGCGCTAAAAAATTTTAGCCGCTAACGCGGCAACGTGTTCCGCGATTGCCAGCGCCGATGTGAGTCCCGGCGATTCGATTCCGATCAATTGAATCATGCGCGGCACCGCAGGATCCGGCGCGATCACGAAATCGGCCACGGCCGGATCGCCCGGCGGCAATAATTTCGCGCGAATCCCGGTGTGGGCCAGACGCAAATCATGCGCCGTGATTTCCGGCAGCATGGGTTTCGCGGCGCGCGCAAAATCTTCCACGGGCTTGCGATCGCGTTCGTAGTCATTTTTATCGTCGATGTAATCCGCGGTTGGACCCACCCACAGCGCACCCCAAGTCGTCTTTGTGAGATGCACGCCCAGCGTGACGCCGGCTTGGTGCGGCACCGGATACACCAGCGCGCGCACTAAATCCGCTTTTTCGCGGACCACTTCGCAGTATTCACCGCGCACGGGATAGATTCGGTAACGCGTGTTGCCGACCATCGCGGCGACTTCGTCCGCGAACAGACCAGCGCAATTGATCACGCAGCGCGCCTCAATGGTTTCTTCTTCCAAACTTCCGGGTTCGCCGATGGCGACGTGGGCACGAATTGCTTTCGCGCCAGGTTCAAGCGCGGTGACACGCGCGCGTGTTACCAGGCTCGCTCCGCGCTCCGTTGCGTGGCGCGCGTAGGCTTTCAGCAATTCCTCCGAGTTCAAGATGCCGGTTGAAGGAACTTCGAGGGCGGCGACGGCTTCAATATTCGGTTCGAGCGCCCGGATGCGAGCGCGATCCACAAGGCGCAGACCTTTAACGCCATTGGTTTGTCCGGTTTCGCAGAGCGCCTCGAGCGCGGGCATTTCAGATTCGCTTGACGCAACGACAAGTTTACCGCAGGCGCGATGCGCCACTCCGTGCGCCGCGCAAAAATCATGAGTCAGACGATTGCCGCGAACGCAGAGGCGCGCCTTGAGCGAGCCGGGCGGATAATAAATGCCGGAATGAATCACGCCGCTGTTTCGCGTGCTCGCTCCGGCGCCCAGACGCGGCGCGCTTTCCACCAGGAATACATCTTTCCACTGCGCCGCGAGCTCGCGCGCAACGGCGCAACCCACCACGCCGCCGCCGATCACGAGAACGTTTGCTCGATCCATGGAAGATCCGCGCTCAGCCCGGTCCGAGCGGAAGAAAATACTGCGTCCCTTTCACGGGTTCCTGCAAGCGGCGCAAGAGCTGCTGCAGATCCTCGTTGCGATCGACGAAATCGATTTCGGAGGTGTTCACGACCAGCAGGTCGGAGGCGGAATAGCGGAAGAAAAAGTGCTCGTAGGCGCGCGCGACTTCCTCGATGTACGAGCGCGAGATGCGTCCTTCGGATGGCACGCGCTTGCGGGCGATGCGTTTCTGAAGAACTTCGGGCGTGGCCTGCAAGTAGATCACTAGATCGGGCGGACGCAGGCCGGCGGTGAGCATCGAGTAGTAGCGCTCGTAGAGTTGCAGATCGACGTTGTCGAGATTGATGTAGGCGAAAATCTTGTCCTTCTCGAGGAGATAATCCGCTACAACCGGACCCGGCGATTCATCAACAAGAGCGTCGCGCAAACGGCGCTGGCGCTCCATCAAGAAGTACATTTGCGCGTGAAATGCGGCGCCGCTTTTTTCGCGATAGAAATCGGCAAGGTACGGATTATCTTCGCAATCCAGGATGCGCCGCGCGTGCATGCGATCGGCCAGGATTTGCGCGAGCGTCGATTTGCCCACGCGCAGCGGGCCTTCCACGGCGATGAAGCGCGGGGCTTCGAACGCGGGAGATTTGGAGACGGCAGGCAGCTTTGGCGTTTTCGGCGTTTTCGGCGACGCGGGTTTTCGAGGACGCGGCATGGCCGGGGATTATAGCCCGAACAGCGGCCGCGCCGGATATCGAGGAATCAACCACATCAAAAA
>JBAQYV010000039.1:0-37873 GCA_049790315.1 Candidatus Acidiferrales bacterium
GTGCGCGGCTTGACGCGCAACGACATTGTAGCGTTTCGCGACGGCCATTATTTCCCTAAGGGCGCGCTTCTGGCTTTCGCCGGCGCGATCACGCCGGAAGAAGCTTTCGCCGCGACGGAAAAATATCTGGGATCGTGGACGACCACGGGCGCGGTGGCAATGTCTAACGCGGCTTCTATAACAGAACCAACTTCTGTGACAGGAGCAAGCGGCGCGGCGCGGCCTAACGGATTGCGGATTTATCTGGTACAAAAACCTGACGCGGTACAAACGCAAATTCGAATCGGGCGGCCGGGTATGGCGCGCGGGAATCCCGACTATCTGGCGATGCAAGTGGCCAACCAGATTTTCGGCGGATCGTACAACGCGCGGCTGAACACGGCGGTGCGCCTGAAAAAGGGACTGACCTACGACGCTTCTTCGGGTTTCCCGAGCTATCGGACAGCGGGCGACATCCAAGTGACGACATTTACGAGGACGGATGAAACCGTTCCCGCGACACAGTTAGTGCTCGACGAACTCCGAAAAATGTCGTCGGGCGAGGTGACGCCGGAAGAGCTGGGTGTGGCGCGGGATTTCCTTGCGGGAGTATTTCCGCTGCACGCGGAAACGCCGTCGGACGTAGCCGATCGCGTGCTGGGCGCCGCTTTTTACGGCTTGCCCGCGGATTATCTGGAGACCTATCAGGAACGCATTCGCGCGGTGACGGCGGCCGATGTGAAGCGCGTGTCGCAGAAGTATTTCGATCCACAGGATCTGGATGTGGTTTTTGTGGGCAATGTTGCCGGGTTCCGCGACGCGATCGCGAAAATGCTGCCGGGCGCGACGATTGTGGAAATACCAGCCGAAAATGTGGATTTGCTATCGCCGACTTTGCAGCGCGCGCAAACGCAATCGCCGGCGGGCGCGCCCGCAAACGCGGCGGGACCGGGCGCGGCTCCGCATAACTGAAACATTTGGCGCGCGCACGAGGCGTGCACATTTCGGATTGCAGCCGCAGAACATGCGCATTTGAGATTGACCGGCGAGCGGAATAGACTGGGTTACTGAGCTGTCAAGAAATCTCGCACACTTTGGTTATTATTCCAGGCCGGCTTTAGGCGCAGCCCGCATCCGTTGAAGGAGTCCCTTGTTGAAAATCCTGTCGAGAACAATTTTGTCCGCATTTCTACTTTCACTATTCGCGGTGCTGCTATCGCCGAGCGTGGCGCGCGCCGGAGGTAACGGGGCCGCCCCGTTGCAAGCCGCGTCGCCCGCGGCACAAGCCGCACCCGCGCCGGCAATGGCCGCGATGAGCGACGAGCTCAATCGCGAAATGCCGATTCTGGAAAAGGCCGATCCACCGGCGTATTTCATTCGCTACACACTCACGTCAAGCGACCGGATGGACGTTTCCGGTTCAAATGGCGCGCTGCTGACGAGCGAGCGCGCTACTTCGCGATGGATCGAGGCGCAGGTGCGCGTGGGCACGTACACGCTGGACAACACGCATCAGGTGGGCAACGCGCCCCCGGCGGAACCAGCGAGCTTTGGCCGCTCTGCGCCGGTGGAAGACGACGCGGGCGTGCTGAAGCGCGCGGTGTGGGCCGAGACCCAGAAGCAATACCGCGCGGCGGCGGAATCGTTCATCAAGATCGAGACGAGCAAAGAAGTGCAAGCCCAGGCGGCGGAAGGCGCCGCGCCGGATTTTTCGCATGAGCAACCGCATGTTTATTACGCGCCCGAAGTCGCATTGCACTTCGATCGCACACCATGGGAAGCCAAGGTGCGGCTGTACACGAAAACATTCCGGGAATCACCGCAGATTTTGAATTCGATTGCGACGTTTACAGCCGAAGCGGAAAACGAATATCAGGTTTCAAGCGAAGGAAGCCGCTTGCAGTTCGGCGATATTCGATATCGTCTGGAACTTTTCATTCAGGGCAAGGCTCCGGACGGGATGGACATCGATCGCTACTACAATTTCGATTGGACCGATCCGTCGAAGGAGCCGAGCGATGCGACGGTGCTGGCGGAATGCGCGGCGCTTCGCAAGGAACTTGAAGCGCTGGTGGCGGCTCCGCTGGTGGAACCGGTGGTGGGGCCGACGCTGTTGACGGGGCGCGCGGCGGCTGTTTTTTTCCACGAAGTGTTCGGACATCCGGACGAAGGGTTCCGGCAGAAGGACGTGAACGAAGGGCAAACGTTCGCGAAAAAGATCGGTCAACCTCTGCTGCCAAATTTTATTTCCATCTATGACGACCCGACGATGCACCGGGTGGGCTCGACGGTGCTGCTGGGCGATTATCCGTTCGACGACGAGGGCGTGCCTTCGCAGCGCGTGACGCTGGTGGATCACGGAATCCTGAAAGATTTCGAGATGTCGCGCCAGCCGATACTGGGATTTCCGCAATCGAACGGACACGGACGGCGGCAGATCGGCTATCAGCCGGTTTCGCGGCAAGGAAACCTAATCGTGGAGAGCAGCCACGCAGTGTCAAATGCGGAGCTGCGCCGCATGTTCATCGAAGAGATCCGCAAACAAGGCAAACCTTTCGGACTTTTCATCGACGACATCGAAGGCGGATTCACCATGACGGGCCGCGGGCAACCGCAAGCTTTCCAGGTGACGCCGCTGGTGGTTTACAAAGTGTACGCGGATGGGCGCCCGGATGAGATGGTGCGCGGCGTGGACATCGTCGGAACGCGGCTGACCGCGCTGGGAAAAATCATCGCCACGGGAGACACACCGGAAGTGTTCAATGGATATTGCGGCGCGGAATCGGGATCGATTCCGGTGGCCGCGGTATCACCGGCGATTTTGATTTCCGAAATGGAAGTGCAAAAGAAAGAGACGTCCACGGACCGGCCGCCGATTCTGCCGCCGCCGGCGCACGACCCGGAAGCCAAGGGAGGCCAGCAATGAGGGGCTCGCGTCAGATTCAGATCACTTCGGCGGTGTGCGCGCTATTGGTTTTGGGCGGCGCGTTCGGCTCCATTGGAGCGGCACCGGCGCACAAGACGGCTGCGGCGCGAAAGACCGCGCCAGCGGCGGCGCAAGTGCCGGCGCCGGCGAGTTTGGTGGATCACACGCTTGACGCCATGCGCGACGAAATGTCTCGCTCGCGCGACCGGCTAGCGATTCCGCTGGCGGACCAAGGCGCGCCGGTGAAACCGTACTACATCGAATACCGGCTGCTCGATCTGGACGAGCGAACGATCACGGCGGAATTCGGGGCGCTGATTTCTTCCACGTCGTCGCGCAATCGATTGATGAGCGTGGATGTGCGCGTGGGGAATTATCAGGTGGACAGCTCAAACTTTATCGGCAGCGAAGGATTCGCGGGATTTTTGGGTTCGACGGGGCAAGTGGGCATCGATCACGATTACGATTCGCTGCGCGAAGATCTGTGGCTGGCGACGGATCAGGCTTACAAAGAGGCGCTCGAAAATCTTTCCAAGAAGCAGGCATTTTTGAATCGGCTGGCGAACGCGCCGACGATCGCGGATTTTTCCGAAGAAGCGACGACAAACGACGTGGAGCCGCTCGAGCAGCCGGATTGGACCACGCGCAACTGGGAAGCGGAGGCCAAGAGCGCGTCGGCGGCACTGCGCGCGTTTCCGCAAATTAACGGCTCGCGCGTGACCTACCGGTTGATCTTCACGACGACGTACTTGATGACCAGTGAAGGAACGGTGATGCGCACGAATCGGTCGCTTGCCGCGATCGAAGCGAGTATGGCGGGCGAAGCCGATGACGGCACGGGCGTGCACAATTTCTACGCGACCTATGCGAATACCGCAGGCGAACTGCCAACGGCGCAAAACGTGCACGACGCGCTGGTGAAGGCGGCGCAAGAGTTGGTGACGCTGCGGGCGGCGCCGCCGATGCCGGATTACGAAGGACCGATCCTGTTCGATAATTCGGCGTCGGGTTCGTTGCTCGCGCAGATTCTGGGGCCATCGCTTTCCGGGGCGCGCGGACCGGTTTCAATGGTGCCGCAATTCGACGAAATGATGGAGCGGCTGGGCGGCACGAGTCAATGGACGGGACGTCCGGGAACGCGCGTGCTGGCGACGAGCGTCAATTTGGTGGACGATCCAACGCTGAAACAATGGAACGGGCAGGAATTGATCGGCGCGTACGACGTTGATGAAGAGGGCGTGAAGGCGCAAAAAGTTACGGTAGTCGACAGCGGAATTCTAAGACAGCTATTGATGTCGCGGCGGCCGGGGCCCGATTTCGATCACTCGAACGGACACGCACGCTCGACATTTCTGGCCGATCCGCGGCCGATGCTGAGCAATTTATTTTTCAACTCAAACGATACGACATCGCCGGCGGCTCTGAAGCAAAAATTCCTGGACGCATGCAAGCAGGATGGCCAGACCTGGTGCATTGAAGTACGGCGGATGGACAATCCTGTGCTGGCCGTCCCCGACCAAGATGACATGTCGGACTTCATCGCGCTGGCGGCGTCGGGCGCGGCGACCGGGGACCGGTTACCTTTGTTGGTATATCGGGTGTACGTTGCGGACGGACACGAGGAATTGATGCGCGGAGCGCGATTGCAGGGGCTGACCATTAAAACGCTGCGGAATCTCGACGGCATCGGCAGCGATCCGGCTTTGTTTTCCTTCGCGCAGAATCAGATTGAAGGATTCGGCGGCACGGCGCTCGCAGCGTTTGGCAGCGCTGACGGCGGCGTGCCCAGCGCGGTAATCGCTCCTTCTTTATTGTTTGACGATGTGGAAGTGCGCGGGCCGCGCGGTGAGCCCGAACGCCTGCCTTTGGTGAGTCCGCCACCGCTCGATTAAGTGCGGCGCGTTTGGCTGCGAAATGCGGCGCCCGAGGTGCTTGGCGGGCGCCGCATTTTCTTTGGAGCGTATAATCAACGCGCATGAGCAGCGCCGACGAATACAACGACAAACGCAGGAAGCAGACGGTCGTCGGGCGCTCCGTCAAACAAAAGGCGGCGCTGGCCTCGATCGGCTCGGCTGTGGTGCTGGTGTCGATCAAGGTTGTGCTGGCGGTGGTGACGCTCAGCCTGGGCGTTCTCTCCGAAGCCCTGCATTCTTCGCTCGATCTACTCGCCGCGATCATCACGTACATTTCCGTGCTGGTTTCCGATCGTCCGGCGGATTCAAGCCATCTTTACGGGCACGGCAAAGTCGAGAATTTTTCGGCATTTGTGCAGACAGGACTGCTGCTGCTGACTGCCGCGTACGTGATCTGGGAGGCGTTCCGGCGGCTATTTTTTCATCAAGTTGAAATTGCTCCGAGCCTGGTGGCGATTGCGGCATTGGGCGTCGCCGTGATCGTGGACGTGATACGGTCGCGCAATCTGGCGCGCGTCGCGAAGCAATATCCAAGCGACGCGCTGGAAGCAGACGCGCTGCATTTTTCGACCGACGTGTGGAGCACGCTGGTCGTAATGCTGGGAATGACGGCGGTGTGGCTGGGCCGGCGCACGGGAATGGAATGGCTGCGGTACGCCGATCCGATCGCGGCGCTGAGCGTGGCAGGGGTGATTATCTGGGTGGGAGCGCGGCTGGGGCGGCGCACGCTTGACGCGCTGCTGGATGCGGCGCCTAAAGGTTTGCAGGAGCGGCTAGCGGCGGAGATCGATCAGATCGATGGCGTGTTGGGAACGGAGCGCGTACGCGTGCGGCGCGCGGGCAACCGGCACTTTGTGGACGTGACAATCGCCGTGCCGCGGACGGCCACGTTTGAACACGTGCATGAGATCAGCGATTCGGTGGAACGGCGCGTGGCGGAAATCGTGCCCGCCGACGTGATGGTGCACATGGAACCGCGCGCGGCCAGCAACGAACACCTATTCGATTCGATACGCGACATCGCCGATCGGCGAAGTCTGCCGATCCACGAACTTTCGGCGCATCAACTGGACGGGCGGCTGCTGATCGATTTGCATCTTGAGGTGGACGAAAATTCCACGCTGCGCGAGGCGCATCGCCATGCCAGCGAGCTCGAGGACGAAATCAGCAAACTGCCTGGCGCGGCATCGCAAAGTGGTCCCGCGCAGGTGATCGTACACATCGAGCCCCTGGGCACGCACATTCCGGCGGCGGATGCGAGCGCGGGCGAAATGAAAGAGCTGGCGCGCTCGATCGAGGCGTACATCAACACGCTGGTGCGCGAATACCACGAACTGGTGGATTGCCACGAAGTGCACGCGCACCGCGTGGAGAACAAAATTCTGGTGGCGTGCCACTGCGCGATGGACGGAAATTTACCGATTACGGAAATTCACGACGCCACCGGGGCACTCGAAGACCGCGTGAAGGAACAATTTCCGCAAATTTTCCGCGTTACGATTCACCCCGAGCCGGTCGAAGAGCGTTGATGAAGTTGGATCGCGAGAATCCAGTGAAATCCTCATCGAGTTACCGGTGGCTGTGGATTGCCGCGATTGTCGTGGCATTGGCGCTGCGCATTGTTTTTGTGTTCACGACAAGCTCCGGCGACGGCGACGCCATGATGTACGAACAATTGGCGACAAATTTGCGCACGACCGGAATATACGGAATAAACCTTGGGCAAAAACTGCCGACACCGGTGGATGTTCGCGTGCCCGGCTATCCCATTTTTCTGGCCGCAGTCACTCGTGTATTTCGCGGCGAGCTGCGGCGCCAGATGTTGGTGCAAGCGGTGGTGGATGTGGGGACGTGTTTGCTCGCGGCCGCGTTGGCGGCGTGGCTCGTGCCTCTGGAGTGGAGGAAACGAACGGCTTTGACAGCCATGTGGCTGGCGGCGGTGTGCCCTTTTCTTGCGAATTACACAGCAGCGGCGCTTACCGAGGTGCTGGCTACGTTCTTGACGGCCGCCGCATTGGTGGCGCTGGCGGCGGCGTGCGCGGGAAGCGAGCATTTGAGCTGGGGGCGCTGGAACGATAGCATCGCCGGGACGTCACGGCGCGGCCGGGTTTTCTCAATTCTCTCAAACCGGTGGTTTCTTGGTGGTTTAGCTGTCGGGATCGGGACGATGGTGAGGCCGGAAACGCCGCTGATACTCGTGGCTCTAGCATTGCTGCTGATTTGGCGCTGGCGCCACGCGGGCGATTGGGGAAAACTTGCGCGCGCGGGCGCGCTGACCGCGGTGGGATTCGTGATTGCGCTGATTCCCTGGACCGCGCGGAATGCGATCACCCTCCACGAGTTTCAACCCATTACGAATCATTACGTGCTGCTGCCGGACGAGGTCGCATCGAGGGGATTCGATGCGTGGACGCAGACGTGGCTGGTGCACTACCGGGATGTTTACCTGACGGCATGGAATGTCGGGGATCAGCCGCTGAACGTTACCGATTTGCCCGCATCGGCGTTCGATTCCGAGCAGGAACGCCAGCGCGTGACGGAGTTATACGCCGAGTACGACAAGGACTGCTGTAACTTCACAGCGGAATGGGACGCGCAGTTCGGAGAATTGGCGCGGGAGCGCACGGCGCGACATCCGCTGCGGACTTATCTCGAGATTCCGTTCAGGCGATCATTCGTACTGTGGTTCAGGCCGCGCGTCGATCTTTCGGAGTATTCGGGCGAGATCTGGCCGCCTGTGGAGCAATATCAAGAACAAGGTCCTGAAGACTTCGCGATGAGCACCCTGCTGGCCGGCATCGAAGTGTTTTATCTGGCGCTGGCGCTCGCGGGCGTGTGGCGCGTTATAGCGCACCGCGCCGATTGGCCATTGCCGCAACTATGGGCGATCGCGTTTCTCGTGTTGTTTTGTGTGGTGCGGACGGTTTTCTTCACGCGTGGCGAAGCACCGGAGCCGCGCTATGTGCTCGAATGCTTTCCCGCGTTATTTGCGTTGGGGGCGCTTCTGTTTGCGCGGCCCGGGAAAGCCGCTTGATACATCTGGCCCTGGTGGCAAGCCGGCGCATCTAACCGGCACCGGGCGCGCGCTAACACGGTTCGGCGCGACCCAGCGATGTCGGTCAATTATGCAATCGCAGCGTCTCCTCGCCAGAGGAGTTACTGTGACTGGAATCTGAGAAGCCATGGGATGACTCGGTGGCCCTCTCGCGGTAACATCACGAGCTAAAGGTTGTCGGAAGGAGCGGCAGGCGGGTCCCTGTCGGATCGCTTGTCTTGATTCCCCGTATGGTAACGGGCAAACCAGTATTTTACGACGAGCAGCGGCGGCGATGGCGGCGGCTTCGCTGGATCCTCGAAATTACGGCGCTGGTTTTGGTGGTCGTTCTAATGGTGTTTACGGCCAGCGTTCTCCATCGCATGACTTTGCCAGGAGAGCTGCAACAACTGAGCGGGCGCACCGGGCTGCGCCCATTTTTGAACGCGCAAGCCAAGCCGCACGCGGCTCTGCGACGAGTTGGGCTGAGACGCCGCGTTAACGCGATAGGTTCGGAAACTCCACCGGCCAGCTATGACCCACTGCGCGCGGCATTTTACGTGTCGTACGATGCTACCAGCCTTGCCTCGCTGCAACTGCACTACAAAGACATCGACGTGCTAATTCCCGACACGCTGTATTCGGATTCGGCCGACGGAACGTTAACCTACCAGAACGATACGAAGTTGGCTGACTGGATGAGCAGTGCCGGAGTGGAAATTCCGATCATGCCACTGGTGCAAAACACGAACGGAACATCATGGAAAGTGGCGGAGACAGTTGCGATGCTGGCGAATCCCGACGCACGGCAGAAGCTGGTGACGTCGCTCGCCGCGTATGTCATGAGCCACAACAACCTGGGACTCGTGGCGGATTTCGAGGAAATTCCACCTGGAAGCCAGAAGAATTTCGCAAATTTCATCGGAGAACTTGCCGCGCGGCTACATGGCGCGGGTGAAAAGCTCATGGTGGCATTGCCGGCAGGAGATTGGGACTACGACTATGCCGGAATCGCGAAAGTTTCCGACGCCATCATCGTGATGGATTACGACCAATATTCGCAGGACACGGAATCGGGACCGATCGCGGCGCAAGATTGGTATGTGGAGCACCTACAAGCAATCTTGAAAGTGGTGCCAGCGCAGAAAGTCGTGGCCGGTGTGGCCAATTACGCGTACGACTGGACGGAACCGACCGGAAAAGCCAAACGGCAACCCGCGACGATAGATACGTTCCAGGCCGCCGCGGTGACGTCGTCAGAATCCGACGCGCCCATCGACTTCGATTCCGACACGCTGAACCCGCATTTCTCGTATTACGACGAGCACAACCAGGTGCACAACGTATGGATGCTCGACGGCGTGACGGCCTATAACCAATTGCGCGCCGCGGAACGCCTCGGAGTTCAGGGCACGGCATTGTGGAGGCTCGGCTCCGAGGACCAATCGCTGTGGACGATTTGGGACGTGACGCGACCGGACGATGCGGCGCGCGCGCGTTTGGACGATGTGCCATACGGATTCGATCTGGACATGGAAGGCGCCGGCGATATCTGGAACAACATCACGAAGCCGACGCCAGGCAGCCGGTCGTTCGATTTCGATCCCTCGTCAAACCTGATCACGGACGAACACTATGACGTGCTTCCGATGCCCTACCGCATTTACCAGGTGGGCGCGCAGCGTGGAAAGATCGCGCTGAGTTTCGACGACGGCCCGGATACCGTGAACACCCCTAAAATCCTGGATATCTTGAAAGAGAAACACGCGCCGGCCACGTTCTTCGTGATCGGCGTGGAAGCGAATAAGGCGCTCGACCTGTTGCGACGCGAATACAACGAGGGCCACGAAATCGGCAACCACACCTACACGCATCCGGAGTTCACGCCCAGCCTTCCGGCCGCTCAAATCGAGTTTCAATTGAACTTGAACGAACGCCTACTGGCGAGCACGTTGGGAATCAAAACGCAGCTTTTCCGGCCGCCATACGGCATCGACCACCAGCCAGAAACGGCCGACGAAGTGGAGATGCTGCCGATTCCGCTTTCGATGGGTTACATGCTGGTGGGCGCGCAAATCGATCCGCACGATTGGGGCGAAGTGGGAGGAATCGCTCCGCCGCCGGCGCAAACCATTGTGGACCGCGTGATGCAGCAGGCGCGGTCTGGCGTGGGAAATATCGTGCTGATGCACGATGGCGGCGGAGACCGCAGCCATACGATCGCGGCGTTGCCGATGATCATCGATCAATTGCGCGCGGCGGGATACGAACTGGTGCCGGTCTCCGAACTGGTGGGCGAGACGCGCGCGCAAGTGATGCCGGAGCTGAACTTCAGAGAACGGCTGGTGGCGCGTACGGACGGCTTGATCTTCACACTGTACGAGTATCTACGCGACCTGATCGCGTTTATCTTCATACTGGGGATTTTTCTAGTGAGTTTGCGCGCGCTGATCATCGGCCTATTGGCTTTGATTGAAAAACTGCGGCCGACGCCGCCGGAACAGCCGGGTTATGCACCGACGGTGACTGTGCTAATTCCGGCGTACAACGAAGAATCGGTAATCGTCGGGACGGTGCGCTCGGCTCTGGCGAACGATTATTCTCCGCTCGAAGTGATCGTGATCGACGATGGCTCAACGGACCTGACGGGCGAACTACTCGACCGCAATTTCCTGGCAGATTCGCGGGTGCGCATCATTCACCAGCCGAATCGCGGCAAACCCGCGGCGCTGGGGCACGCATTCGCGGAGATCACGAGCGAGGTGGTCGTCACGATGGACGCGGATACACACATGGAGCCCGATGCCGTTCGGCATCTCGTGCGCCATTTCGCGAATCCGCGCGTGGGAGCCGTCGCCGGCAACGTGAAGGTGGGGAACCGCGATCGTTGGATTACGCGCTGGCAGGCGCTTGAGTACGTGACGAGCCAGAACCTCGAGAAGCGCGCGTTCGATCTTTTGAACTGCATACCGGTAGTGCCCGGGGCGCTAAGCGCGTGGCGCACCGATACCGTTCGCGCGGCGGGTGGATTCACCGCCGATACAGTCGCGGAAGATACCGATCTGACGATCACAATACGACGCGCGGGCTGGGCGATTCTTTATGATGAGGACGCCATCGGCTGGACCGAAGCACCTGAAACCGCCGGACAATTGGTGCGGCAGCGTTTCCGCTGGACATTCGGCACGCTGCAATCGTTCTGGAAACATCGCGACACGCTGGGGCGCTGGCGTTACGGCACGCTAGGATTTGTGGCGTTGCCAAATATTTTCTTATTTCAACTTCTGCTGCCGCTTTTTTCTCCGATTATCGATCTGTTGTTTATCGGCTCGCTGGTTTTCTGGGCACTGGGGCAATTTCACGGCACAAAACTGCCGCCGCTGTGGACCACGGCCGATGTGGAACTATCGCTGCTGTTCTTCGCGGGCTTCATGTTGATTGACCTGTTGACGTGCGTCATCGCGTTTGCCCTGGAAAAACAGGAGGATTGGTCGCTGCTGTGGCCCGTGTTGGTGCAACGTTTTTACTATCGGCAGATGATGTACGTTGTGCTGTTTCGCGCGGTGATGGGCGCGGTGAAGGGCAGGTCGGTCGGCTGGCGCGGCGTAGAGGCGGACGTGCCGAGACCGACGCCGACGACGATGGCGCCGGTCTAAGTGAATCTCGGCATTTGTGGCGCAGCCAACTACGACTGCGTCGTCGAGAAACAAACGTGCAAGCCCGGGAGAATCCCATGTCCTCTCCAACATCTTTCCCAATGCCATTGACGATGCCGAACCCCGCGGAACTGATCACGCTGCTCTTCAAATACAATCAGTGGGCGAATCGCCGAACGCTTGGCGCGTGCGAGGGGTTGACGAGCGAACAGTTCACGCGCGCGTTGAATTCAAGTTTTTCGTCTGTGCGCGATACGCTTGCACATATTTACGGCGCGGAATGGATTTGGCTTGAACGCTTCGAGGGCCGCTCTCCCATGGGCCTGCCGCCGGGGACGGACTTTCCCGATTGGGCCGCGGTGCGCGCGCATATGGAAGAAATCGACGGCGCACTTTTAAAATATGTCGTAAAACTCCGCGCCGGGGATCTGGACCGAGTATTGGAATTCAGTACGTTCGCGGGAAAGCGGACTTCCGGGCCACTGTGGTCGCTGCTTCAACACGTGGCCAATCACAGCACGTATCATAGAGGGCAGGTCACGACGCTGTTGCGGCAATTGGGCGCGAAAACCGTGGGGACCGACCTGAGTGGGTTTTATCGCGAGCTAGCGGCGGGCGCGCAAGTCTGATGGTTTGCGCGTGTTCGCTCAGCGCGCGAATCGGAAACGCCGGCGATCAGTCTTCCATATTGGTCTGCAAGGCACGGACGGCTGTGAGCACTTCAGCCGCATGTCCTTTGGAGTGCGCCGACTCCCACACTTTCAGAATTTTGCCATCGGGCCCGATGAGGACCGTGCTGCGCACGATTCCCAGGAAACTCTTCCCGAGGAACTTTTTCATCCGTCGCGCTCCGTAACTTTCAATCACCACAAATCCCGGATCGCTCAATAAAGTGAAGTTCAAATGTTCTTTTTTCTTGAAACGGGCTTGCGCTTCGACTTGATCGGCGCTACAGCCGAGCACAACCGCGCCCAGCTTGGCGAAATCCGCCTGCATATCCCGGAATTCACCCGCTTCACACGTACAGCCGGGAGTGCTGGCTTTGGGATAAAAGTATAAAACAACAATGCGGCCGCGGAGATCGGCGAGCGAAACGGGCCGGCCGTCATCGCCGGGAACGCTGAAATTGGGAGCGGGATCACCGACCTTCAACACATTGGACCTCCAGGACGCTGACGATGAACGACGATTCGGATTCGCGCAGGAGATCCGGCGCGATACTAACTCAGACTCTCAACCAAGCAATCGCCGCAATATTTCCTGCACGACCTGCGGATTCGCCTGGCCGCGCGAGGCGCGCATGACCTGGCCCACAAAATAATTGAAGACTCCCTGATTGCCCGCGCGAAGCTTCGCGGCATTGTCAGGACTCGCGGCGAGCGCTTCCTGGCATAGGCGTTCGATTTCGGATGTGTCGTCGATTTTTTCCAGGCCTTCGGTTGCGACAATCTCGGCGGCGCTGCGGCCGGTGCCAAACATTTTCGGGAGAATTTTTTTGCCCATGGCCGCGGTGATCTTGCCCTGATCGATCAGCTTGAGTAGACCCGCCAGTTCTACCGGCGCTACGGGAAACTCGGCGCTGGCTGTCTCGAGCGCGGCTGTTTGATTCCTTTGGCGAAGCAGTTCGGTTTGAATCCATGCGGCGGCGAGGCGCGGTGGCGCACCAGCGCGCGTGGTTTCTTCGTAATAATCGGCAAGTTCACGCGAATCCGTCAGCACACCAGCATCGTAGGGTGTGACGCCGTACTCGCTGATGAAGCGCGCGCGGCGGGCATCCGGCAGTTCCGGCATTTGCGAAGCGATTTCGGCGAGTTGCGCGGCGGACACGCGCACGGGCAACAAATCCGGGTCGGGAAAATAACGATAATCGTGGGCGAATTCTTTGGAGCGCATGGGCTCCGTGCGGCCAGCCGGGACATTCCAGAGCCGTGTTTCCTGCACAATGCGGCCGCCCGATTCAAGTACGCCGACTTGGCGCGTGATTTCGTATTCCAGCGCGCGTTGGAGGTAGCGGAACGAATTCAGATTCTTTACTTCGGCCTTGGTGCCGAGTTTCGTTTCACCTCGGCGGCGTACGCTGACGTTGGCGTCGCAACGCAGCGAACCCTTTTCCATGTCGCAATCGCTGACGCCGGCGTATTGCAGAACTTGCTTGAGCGTCGTCAGGTATGCGTAGGCGGCGGCGGGAGAACGCAGATCGGGCTCGGATACGATTTCGATCAAGGGCGTTCCGCCACGGTTGTAATCGACGTAACTTTTTTCGGCCGAATCGGGGAAACCGTCGTGCAAGTTCTTGGCCGCATCTTCCTCGAGGTGCAAGCGGGTGATTCCAATCCGCAGCATCGCGCCCTCGGATTCGGTTTCGAGCCAACCCGCGGTTGCGAGCGGGAGTTCGTACATCGAAATTTGATAGCCCTTCGGCAGATCGGGATAAAAATAGTTTTTGCGCGCAAATCGCGAGGACTCTTGAACGCTGAGGTGCAGCGCGAGAGACGCGCGCACGGCGAATTCAAGCGCGCGGCGGTTCATCACGGGGAGCGAACCGGGGAGGCCGAGGCACACGGGACACGTGTTCGAGTTGGGTGCGTCGCCGAAGCGCGTGGAGCAACCGCAGAAGATTTTGGTTTCGGTCTTTAGTTGGACGTGGACTTCAAGACCGATCACGGGCTCGTAGGCGGCCAGGATTTCGGCGGCGATTGGCGGCGCGTCTTGGGTAACTTTGGCCATCGGAGCGGTCGATTATAGCATCGCGCGCAGCATCTCTTGAACGGTAGCGCGAGGCCGCAAAAGGGCGCGCCGCCGATTCGCGGAATGAGCAGACCGGCGGCGCGCCCCAATGATTTCGTTCAGCGGCTTTAACGGCTATGCTCCGTGGGAATGTTGAACTTAATGCCAGTGAGAAAGTTGAAGTGCAGCGCCGGAAAACCGAGCGCCTCCTCATATTTCTCGTTGAGAATGTTATTGAGACGCCCGTAAATTTCCACGCCGCGGGGCAATCGGTATGCGAAGCCACCGTTCAGGTCCTGGAAGCTCTTGGTTTTGAAAAGGCACGGCAGATCGAGTTCGCAAGCGAACGTGCCGTCGTTCGGCTCTACGTCGAGTTCGGGCCCGCGGAGTGTGGCATTCAGATTAAGCAACAGACGCTTGTGGGTCCAGGTGACATTGAAGCCGCCGGAATTGCGAGGGCGGGCAACCAGTTCCTGGCCGACGACGAATGGAGTGGGCGCCTCTGCGTTGGTGCCGTCGAGCGCCAATATCGCGGTGTTGAGCCGCGAGTATTCCACCATCATCTCGATCGAGCGCGTTGGTCTGAGCCGCAGACTGGTCTCCACACCATCGGCGCGCGAGTTTTTTAGATTGGCGGACGTGAACATGCTTAGACCGGTGCCGCCTACGGATACGATTTGATCCGTGAAATGGTTGTAGAAATAAGTGACGTCGATCACGGCCTTGCCATCCATCAGGCTTTGTTCGACTCCGGCATCGAAGCTAGTGCTTTTCTCAGGCTTGAGGTTCGGGTTCGTTCCGTCGAGATCGAAGCCACCCGGAGGACGAATCCCGGTGCCGAAGCTGCCGTGAATTCGCGTGGCGCCCAGGAAACCGTTGCTCGATTGATGGGCAATGTAGGCGACAGAAAGCCGCGGGTCCACCTGACTGATCGAGGTCGCCGGAATAACCGGGTCCAGCGGCAGGCTCCCCGTTTGGATATTGTCCACGCGAAGACCGGCGGTGAAAAACCATCGACTGCCGGGATTCCAGCGGTCTTCGGCGAAGAAGGCGTAGGTATAGCGCGGCAATGTGAAAGGGTTAAAATTGGCATCATCGAGAAAAGTGTCGTTGAACTGCTCGTGGTCGAATTCAAAACCGGCGATAAAGACATCTTTCGGTGAAAAAGTTATTTCGCTGCGCGTGTTCGCGACCAGGTGCGTGGTGAAGGTGTCCTCCGCGAAGGAGGGTGAAAAGAAATCGTACCGGTCAGTGGAATCACTGATGGTGGTTACTTGCTGGAATCGACTCGATATCTGTTCGGTGTAATTCAACTGATAGCCAAAAAGATTCTGTCTAAGACTCTGCGCGGAAGCGGCAAACCCGGGATAAAGGCCGTCCGGATCTGAACCGTAGGGTCCGTTACTCGCGTCCGCGCTGTTGTCGCCGAAGAAGTGAACTTCGACGTGACGGCGTGGGCTGCGCGAATAGCCCAGAGTTACGATCGCGGTTTGGTTTCGATAGGCGTCGTCAATCACCGGGCCGCGATCGCTGAAGCGCGCGAGGTCGTAGGACCAATCGAAACCCCCTTCTGCGCCGGCGCCGCCGGTGGCAAGACGCAACGTTTCGTTGCTGCCCCCTTCGGTGAGGAAATTGAGATGCGCCGCGCCCTCAGCAGGCTCGCTGATGACGTCAATAACGCCGGCGACGGCGTCCTCGCCGTAGAGGGCGCTCTGTGGCCCGCGCGTAACTTCGACTTGCTCGACTCCATCTACCGGCAGCGGCGAGATGTTGAACGCACCGCCAAAATCGTTCAGCGGAATTCCGTCGATCATCACCAGATTGTAATCGGAATCGCCGCCGCGGATGAAAGCGCTGGACTCGGCACCGCGCTGGCCGGTTTGCCTGAGCGCGACTCCAGGAATATTGCGGAGGGCTTCGTAAACGCTTTGGTCGCCTTGGTCCTCAATGTCTTGCTTGCTGACGACTGTAATCGTGGAGCCGATCTGCGGCGCAAGCGCGCCACCGAGAGAGGCCGACACGACAACTTTTTCCTGCGCTGCGCTCAGCTTCAAGTGCAAGTCTGCCGTCTGGGTTTCGCCGCCCGCCAAATCGATCTGGGCGGATAGTTCACTGAAGCCGGGCGAATTAGCGACCACCGTAAATGTTCCGTCGAGCAGGCCGTCGAAGCGATAGTGGCCTTGCGAGTCTGTGATGGTTTCCGCTACGGCCACCATCGAATCAAGCAAATCAACTTTGGCACCCTCTACGATCCGTCCGCCGGGATCGAAGACAGTGCCTTGTATCGAAGCGCGCTGCTGGGAGTTCGGGGACTGTGCGAACGTCGCGTGGTTCGGAAAGATTGTTGCGGATAAAAATAACAAAACGACAAATCTGAATCTCATGGAATCCCTTTCTCCTGCCTCGCGCAGGAGTAGAAGGTTGGCCAGCATCCGGGATCATTTCCGGCTTGCACGGCTTGCGGACTCCGCCGGTATCCTGGCTCAGCGGCATTCAACGCGCGCGGCCTTCCCATCCCCATGGCGCGGGACAGTGGCTCGCACGCAGTGCACTCCGCTTTACAGTCGCGCGGCGGCGACGGCTTTAAACCGTCTTCCCGGGCGCGGAGTCCGCGGTTGATGTAGTCGGAGCACGCGTCGACGTGTTCGAGGCGCGACGCGGCTCCGGGTGAATCGAACGCCGGCGTGAGCGATTACGTGGCTCCGCCTCGCGTTCGGTCGGCGCCTTCGGGTCGCGCAAGATCCGCGAGCCTGGGCCGCAAACTTACGCGCGGCCGGCCGGCGGGTCCCGCTTCGACATCGAGCGGCGCCTCAAAAACCTGTTCGAGCAACTCGCGTTGATAAACCGACGCAGGCGTGCCAACGCGCAGGCACTTGCCGCGATGCAGCAATACGACCTGGTCCGCAAATTCGGCAGCCAAGGCGAGTTCGTGAGTGACGACGATTACGGTGTAGCGATTCGCCTCGGCGAGATGGCGAAGCCGCTCGAGGAGTTCGACCTGCGCGCCGATGTCGAGATGCAGAGTGGGCTCGTCGAGCAAGAGCAGCAGCGGCTGCTGCGCCAGAGCGCGGGCCAAAATAATGCGCTGCTTTTCGCCGCCGGAAAGTTGATCCATGCGGCGATCGGCCAAATGCTCGGCGCCGACCTGGGAGAGCGCGTTCTGCGCGAGAGTCATATCCTCTTCGTTGGCCAGGTGCAGCGCGCGGCCGTACGGGTGGCGTCCCTGAAGCACGAATTCTCCAGCGCGCGCGGGAAAAACCAACGGCGCATGCTGCTGAACTACCGCGATGCGTTGCGCGCGCGTGCGCGCGTCAAGTGAGCGAATTTCAACGCCATCAAGCAACACGCGCCCGGACAAGGGCGCGAGCGCGCCCGCGATCAGTTGCAACAATGTGGATTTTCCGCTGGCGTTCGGCCCGAGGATCGCGACGAGTTCCCGCTGGCGCGCCTGAAAGCTTGTGGCGCTAAGTGTGAACGTCGGAATTTGCCGGCGTGTGGGCGAGTAGGCGTAGCTGGCCTGCTCGACCGCGAGACGCGGCGTATCATCGGGACGCTGGCGGGCGTGCTCGGTTTGCATTGCGCTCGTACCGGAGGTGCTCATCGCATGCTCCGGCGCAGCAGATAAATGAAAAGTGGCGCGCCGGCGATGGCCGTCATAGCGCCGACGGGCAATTCCGAGGGCGCGATAATTGTGCGCGCCAGCGTATCAGCCAGCACGAGGGCGATGGCTCCGCCGAGCGCCGATGCCGGAATCAGCAAGCGGTAATCCGAGCCGAACAGGAAGCGCATGACGTGCGGCACAAGAAGTCCGACGTAGCCGATAGCGCCGCTTGCGGAAACGGCCAATGCCGTGAGGCCCGACGCGGCGACATACACCACAAGCTTCACGCGCGTCACGTCCACGCCGAGATGCATGGCTTCACGCTCGCCTGTGATCAATAAATTCAGATCCGCCGAAGTGGTGTAAATCGCTCCGATGCCCACGACAAGAGCAACCACGAAAAACCAGCGGAGACTCGGAACGAGCGGCGTCGAAAGGTCGCCCATCATCCAGAAGGCCATGCCGCGAACATCGCGGCTGGTGAGCGTGGTCATCAAGAACATGATGATCGCCGAAAGAAACGATGCCGAGATGATGCCCGCCAGGAGGAGCGTTGTGCTGTCAAGGTGCCCTTCGCGCCGACCGAGGTAGTAGACGCCAGTGATCGTTAATATCGCGCCCAGGAAGGCGCCGAGCGGAGGCGCGAGAACAATCTGCGGCAGAAATTGCAGAGCCACCACGGCTCCCAGAGCCGAACCGCTCGAAACTCCAAGAACGTATGGATCAGCCAGCGGATTCCGCAGCAACGCCTGGTATCCGGCGCCGGCAACTGAAAGCGCCGCGCCCACGAGCGCACCGAGCACAATGCGTGGCAATCGGAGATCGAACACGATCAACCGGTAATCGATCGGCAATTGATCCGTGCGGCCGATTGCCAGGCGACCGAGACTTACGATGAGGTCGCTCACGGAGATCGGGACAGCACCGAGTTTTAGCGCCATCACGGCGACGGCAAATAAAATGCCCAGGAGCAGGGCGCAGGTCCAAATAACGCGACGCATCGTTAGCGGGCGCATGCGGTGCGGACCTCCGTACGACATTCAGGCGCAAACAGGCTTGCGCTGCCTAGGGCAGCGCCCGCGGCTGCCGGAGCAAAGACCTCGGGATGCAGCAAATGCGCCAAAGCTTCGATTGCGTCAACCATGCGCGGACTTGGCCGGTCGATCGCGTCGGAAACAATGGCGATCCTTCGGGCACGCACGGCGTCGAGATCACGCCAACCGGGAAGTTTGGCCAATTCCTCTACGGGCGGAGCGTTCGCTTCCGCTAGCGATCCGGCGAACACCAGATATTCCGGCTGAAGTTTCAACACATATTCAAAACTGATCTGGGGCCAACCATCGGCGATGTCCACCACAGACTGCGCGCCAGCATGAGCCAATGCGTCGGCCAGAAATGTGCTTTTGCCAATGGAGATCAGAGGTTCCGTCCACACAACGAAAAGCACGCGCCGCGGCGGAACCCCTGCCAGACGCTGCGCGAGAGCATCCAGGCGCGCGCGCATCTCCGCGACCGCCGCATCACCGCGTTCGCCCGCGCCGATAAGCCGCGCGATACGTGCCGTCGAATTGAGCACATCCTCAATCGATAAGGGATGCGTAACGTAGACTGCGAAACCTAAACGCGCGAGAGCTTCAACAGTCTCACGTCGGTTCAAATCATTGGTCGCCAGCACCAGATCGGGATGCAGCGCCACGATTTGCTCGAGGCTTGGTGCAAGCACGTCGCCGACGTGCGTGATGGATTTTGCAGCGGCGGGAAAATCGTCGGCGCTGGTGTCGCCAACCACGCGATCTCCGGCATCAAGCTCGAAGACTGTCTCCGTGAGATTCGGCGCCAAAGACACGATGCGGCGCACCGGTTGCGGCACTTCGATCGTGCGGCCCAGCTCGTCGGTGATTTCAACGCTCGCGGGCGGACCATTTGCGGGCACCGCGGCTCGGGTGGGCGTCGCCAGCGCACAGAGCGCGGCGATTACAATCCAAATGACAAACTGGCCGAGAGCGCTGCTCGCGCGCCGGCATTGTCCGAACCTCTGCGATTTCGAGATTAAGTTTTGCGCCAAAAAAAACCCCACAAAAAGAGTGGGGCGCGAAGCCACACTCTTTCTGGCGAAGAGTGTCAGCACCAACTGCGGCGCGGGCGGGTGACCTGACTCGCGGCTGCGAAAGCCGCTTACAGTGGCGGGACCGTGGCCGATTTTCACGGCCTTCCCCGCACCCACGCCTGCTGATCTTGACGCGCCAGTGTAATTCGCTGCGCGGGCGGGTGTCAACGCTGCACCCAGCGGCGTGACTGCGCCTGAAAATTCGGCGCCGTGATAGCATCGAAATATGCCTACCAAACCAGGAGCGATTCTGCGAGTGGAGGGAGCGATTGCCCTCATTCTCAGCGTTTTCTTGTACCGACATCTAGGTGGGCGTTGGACGCCCTTCGCGATATTGCTTTTGGCTCCGGATCTTTCGCTTGTGGGCTACGCGTGGACGGTGCGATTCGGAGCGGCGCTCTACAATACGATTCATACGTACACGGGGCCGCTGCTTCTGGCAGGCTTCGCCGCTTACAGCGCGCGGCCGGTGTGGCTGCTCTGCGCGCTGATTTGGATCGCGCACATCGGCATGGACCGCGTGCTGGGATTTGGCCTGAAGTATCCGACTCGTTTTCAAGACACGCATCTACAACGCGTCTAAATGTTTCGTTCGACGCGCATTCCGATTTACCCATTGCTGTAAAGTTGGGTTATTCTTGCTGGCCATGCATGACCTTCACTATTTTCGCGAGCACCTGAGCGAATTCGAAGAAATGGCGGCGCGGCGCGGCGCACGCATCGATTTCGAAAGTTTTCGCGCGCTCGATCGCGAGCGCCGCGAGCGCATCACCGCGGTGGAAGGCCTAAAATCCGCGCGCAACAAGGCGGGCGAAGAGATCGCGCGGCGCAAGCAGGCTCGCGAAGACGCCGCGCCGCTGCTGGCGGAGATGAAGAGCGTCGCCGAAGAAATCAAGCGAGGCGACGAGGAAGTTTCCGCACTCGACGCGCGCTTGGCCAATTTCATGCTGACCGTGCCGAACCTGACGCACAGTTCGGTTCTCCCCGGGCGCGACGCCGCCGCAAACGTTGAAGTGCGACGCTGGGGCGCGCCGCCGAAGTTTGGGTTCGCAGCGCGGCCGCACTGGGAAATTGGCGAGCGCGCGGGAATTCTGGATCTTTCGCGCGCGGCCAAGATCGCGGGGGCGCGCTTCGCGGTTTACACCGGCTGGGGCGCGCGGCTGGAGCGCGCTCTCGCATCATTTTTTCTCGATACACACGCCGCCAACGGCTACACCGAGATGCTGCCACCGTTCCTCGTGAACACGGCATCGCTGACTGGCGTCGGACAATTGCCGAAGTTTGCCGCCGACATGTTTCACCTGGAAGGAACCGATCTGTGGCTGACACCAACATCGGAAGTCGAACTCACTAGTTTTCACCGCGATGAAACACTCGACGCCGATGCTTTGCCCATCAAGCTCTGTGCATGGACCGCATGCTTTCGGTCGGAAGCCGGTGCCGCGGGCCGAGACACGCGCGGCATCAAACGTCAGCATCAATTTCAGAAAGTCGAGATGTTCAAATTCACGCGACCAGACCAGAGTTATGCGGAACTCGAAGCGCTGGTCGCGGATGCCGAAAATTTACTGCAAAAACTCGGGCTGCACTACCGCGTGGTCCAACTCTGCGCGGGCGATATGGGATTTGCCGCGGCCAAGACGTACGACATCGAGGTGTGGCTGCCGTCGACCGGCGAATATATGGAGATTTCCTCGTGCTCGAATTGCGAATCATTTCAGGCGCGGCGTTCCGGCATTCGCTTTCGACCCAAGGGCGGCAAAAGCGAATTCGTGCACACGCTGAATGGCTCGGGCCTGGCGGTGGGGCGCACCTGGATTGCTCTGGTGGAGAACTATCAGCAGGAAGATGGTTCGATTGCCGTGCCGGAGATCTTGCGATCATACGTCGGCACGGATCGCATTCCCGCCCTGGCCTGAGGTCGGAAGTCCTCTCTAGAAATTAGTAGTGAAAAAAAGGGGCCTGAAAACTGCGTGCCCATCAGGCGCGCGGCTCAGGCCCTGCTTTCATAAGAGACGATTCACCGCGATGCCTAACGCATCGCGCCGATTTACATGGTGGATGCAGGCGCCGGCGAAATCTTATCCAAATGCAGAGAGCCGCTCGCCGTCACTGTGCCCGTCACGGTAACTTCGGCGCCGAGATCGGCGTCAGGGTTGACGATGCTTTGATTGTCGATGGCCATGACCTTCTTGGTTTTGTCGTCGACAAAAACCCACGATTGGCCCTTATTCTTAACGCAATCGATGGCGCACGCCTTGTGACCGGCGTTAGCGCCCTTCGCACCGCAACTGCTGTCACTGATCCAGCCCGTCCACGACATGGGGTTGTCCGCAGCCCTTACCGTGATAGCCGCGATGGCAAACACCATGGTCGCGAGAACCAGGACACCCATTACTTTTCGCATTTGAAATTTCCTCCGAGTCGTTCGGTACGATCGAATTTTCCTAGGAAAACTTTTACTTCCAGAGCCCGCATTCTCAGAAGGGCCATTCGATTGTAGCTTCGAAAAGTCAACCGATCGGTCCATCCCCCAACGTCAGTACGAAAGGCGGCATGAGCTGGATGATGTGCGCCTTCTGGCAAAATGATGCTCCCATATGGCCGAAAAAGCAATGACGGGCGGAGCATCGGCCAATTCTGCTATAAGTATATTTATATCTGATACTTACAGTGATTTGGCGCGCCCTTCTTCGGGCCAGTTGTACCGATATTCATGCCATGAGTCCCGCCAGAACTGACGACCTGTTGTTGACACTCATGGGGGCGGTGTCTAAACTGCGCGCATTGCGCAACTCGCACTGTAGCGACGTTGGCATACGGGCTGGCATCGGCCGCGCGGCATGCAGTGTGCTCGCCAGGCCGAAGCGCGGCGCGCGCCGGACGACGACCCATCAAGCGCCGCCTGAAAGCGTCGGTTCCATTTGAAAATGCTGGGCCGCTTGGTTCGGTTCGTCGCATGGGCTGTGGCGTTCGGCTGGATCGCGTGGCTACTCAAGAAGGCTTTCGAGGCGCGCGCGGCCGGCAACGGGCCGCGCAGCGGTTCGCGCAGTGGAACCGCAGTTGCTCCGCGGCCGCCAGTTCGCTTGGAACGCGATCCGTGGTGCGGCACGTACGTTTCACCGGAGATTTCTTTTCCGCTGGAACAAATGAACCAGCAGGAAAGCGAAGCACAAGTGATGCACTTCTGCTCGGCTGAATGTCGCGCGCACTTCCTTGGCGGGCTTCACGTAGAACCGCAATCCGAACTGCGATTGGAACGGCGGGCGGCGGATTAGTTCAGAATAAGTAAAAGTATTCCGAGCAATCGTTCGAGCACTGCGCTCCGCGCAACGGATTTAAGCGACGGCTCCGCGCAGTTGATTTAGGCAATGCGCTCCGCGCAGTCCGGGAGCGAAGGAGAAAAACGCTGATGGGCACTTTGGCAAAAGCCCCGCCCCAACCGGTGCTGCCGCGAATGGCGCCGCGCGAGGATTTGAATACTTTTCGTATTTCGCAGATCCAGTTCGACATGGCTGCGGAATATTTGAAGCTCGATCCGGGGCTACGGCAAATTCTGCGCACGCCGAAGCGGGTGCTGGAAGTGTCGATCCCGGTGAAGATGGACAACGGGCAGCTGAAAGTGTTCACAGGCTACCGCGTGCAGCACAACATCGCGCGAGGGCCGGCGAAGGGCGGCATCCGTTTTCATCCTAACGTGACGCTCGACGAAGTGAAGGCGCTTGCCGCCTGGATGACGTGGAAATCGGCAACGGTGAACATCCCGTTCGGCGGAAGCAATGGCGGCGTGATTTGCGATCCGAAGCGAATGTCGCGCGCAGAACTTGAACGCATGACGCGACGGTACACGGCGGAGATTTTGCCGTTGATCGGGCCCGACCAGGACATTCCCGCGCCTGACGTGTACACCGACGCGCAAACCATGGCCTGGATCATGGACACCTATTCGATGACGGTAGGATATTCCGCGCTGGGCTCTGTGACCGGCAAACCGGTTTCGCTCGGCGGATCGGTGGGGCGCAGCGAGGCAGCGGCGCGCGGCTGCTTGATGGTGGTCGAGGATGCGTGCAAGGTAAAAAAGATCTCCTTGCGCGGCGCAACCGTGGCGATTCAGGGATTTGGCAACACCGGATCGGTGGCGGCGCGTTTGTTTGCGGAAAAGAAGGCGCGAGTGGTTGCGATGAGCGATTCGCGCGGCGGCGTTTTCAACTCGCGAGGAATCGATCCGCTTAAGGCTCTGCGTTACAAGGAACGCTCGGGCACCGTGGTGGGCATGCCGGGGGCGTCGCGTATCAGCAACGACGATTTGCTCACGCTGAAGTGCGACATCCTGGTACCGGCGGCGCTGGAAAACGTGATTACGCTGCACAACGCCGATCAGATCAAGGCGCGCATCGTGGCAGAAGCCGCGAATGGTCCCACCACGCCACACGCCGACGAAGTGCTCGCGCGCAAGGGCGTCATGGTGTTGCCGGACATTTTGGCGAACGCGGGCGGCGTGACGATGAGTTACTTCGAGTGCGCACAGGATTTGCAGGGCTTCTTCTGGCAAGAAAGTGAAATGAATCAAAAACTCGAAGCCCTGATGAAGCGCGCGTTCACGAGCGTGCAAGAGACGATGCGCAAGTACCATGTGCACTCGCGCGCTGCCGCTTACATTCTGGCGGTAGGCCGCGTGGCCGAAGCCACACTGATTCGCGGATTATTCCCCTGAGACGCGCGCTGCGCCGGTGCGCGCACTCACGCGCGCTTTTGCGCCCATACAAATTCAAAGAATCTTCTTGCGCTTAGCGGATAGCTGCGCGTACATTTCGTCTTGCCGGCTCGCTCCGCAGCTTGGGCGATGCCGGTTGCGTTTTCTGCGGATGATTTTTTGTTGGAGGATACGCGCCGTTGTCCAATCACGTCCATCCGGCTCCGCCGATCGTGCTGACCATCGCCGGCTTTGATCCATCGTGCGGCGCGGGCGTCGCGGCCGATCTGAAAACTTTCGCGGCGCACAATTGCTACGGCGTCGCCGTGATTGCCGCGCTCACGGTGCAATCGACGCAAGGCGTTGCGGCCACGCACATCACTCCGGCGGCGACGCTTCGCGCGCAGCTGGATGCACTGGCTGACGATGTGCGGCTGGCCGGCATCAAGATAGGGATGCTCGGCAATCGCGCGAACGCCGCAGTGGTAGCCGAATTTCTGGATCGTGTTAAGTGCGCGAACGTCGTGCTTGATCCTGTTGTGAAACCGTCGCTCGGTGGCGCGGATCTGCTCGACGCGTCCGGCATCAAGTATCTGAGCGAGGAGTTGCTGCGGCGCGCGACAGTTGTGACGCCGAACGTTCCCGAGGCCGAGTTGCTGGCGGGAATCGAAATTCGAGACGTGGCCGCGATGGAAGCGGCGGCGCGCAAAATTGTGGAACGCGGCGCGCACGCCGTGATCGTCAAGGGCGGCCACATGGAAAAGCCTGTGGACTTACTTTTCGATGGCACGGAAGTACTCGCGCTGGGCGGTGAACACGTTCGCACGCAGAACACGCACGGCTCGGGCTGCACATTTGCCGCGGCCGTCGCCGCGCAACTTGCCTGTGGGCGCTCGCTTGCGGAATCGGCGACGCTGGCGAAAGCTTACGTCACCAAAGCGATGGAAAATGGATTCGCAATCGGCAAGGGCCCAGGCTCGCTCGACCATTTCTATCGCGCTCACCACGAGCCGCCCGCGCGCGGCATCCACGAAGTGCCACAGCATGGAATGCATCCCGCCGCCGAACCCGCCACGCGCTAACGGCGCACACTTTTGCTCCGATGACCGCGGCACACCGTTCGGCAGTCCCCAAAGCGTTCTGGCGCGAATTTTCAAGAGTGGAGTATCGGCGTAGAGGGCGACTGAGTTGAACATTGCCGCTGCGTGGACTGACTTTCTCGTCGCCGAAGCAGGCGCTGCCGCCGCGCTTGCCGGCCTGATTTTTGTATCTGTCTCGCTCAACGTCAAAAAGATCATCGAATATCAAAGTGAGGGGGTTGCCGGACGCGCGGCGGAAGCGCTCGCATTGTTGATCGGCGTCCTTCTGATATCCACGTTTGGTTTGGCGCCAAACCAATCGGGGAAAGTGCTGGGGATCGAAATCCTGGCCGTCGGAGTCTCGCTGTGGCTCATGGCAACAATTCTTCTGGTCGGTCGGCTTGGGGCCAGGCGGCGGCGACCCTGGTGGTGGCTCGCGTCTCGATCTTTCTTGTCTCAATGCGCTACGATTCCTTTTTGCATCGCCGGGATTTTGCTGATTCTCTCGAATCCCGATGGAATGTACTGGCTGATCCCGGGTTGCGTGTTTTCGTTCCTGGCATCCACGATCAGCGCCTGGGTGCTGCTGATCGAAATTCTCCGCTAGACTCGATTCGCCTCATTGCCATCTACCAACCGATACCAATCAACTTCCTGCCAGAAGCATCGGTTGATGTCACGGGTAGCGCGCCTGTTCCCTATGTCTGCGGTGGTGGACAGAGGACTGGCCAACCTCAAGTCAAAGGCGCGGCCACCTGCCCACAGCACGAAATCTCGCGCCGGTTGTTCGTGATGATTTATTCATGGACAACGGGGAGAAACTGGCACCGCCAGAAAATGACTCTCCGCGTACCACTTGAGCGAGTAGCCGGATGCCCGGAGAAATTGAGACAACGTTTCTCCAATGACATCGGAGTGTACCTCGCACTCGATATAGGGACTCTGAATCCTCAGTAACTCTCGGGCTGAGTGAAAAACCTCTATCTCCGCGCCTTCTACGTCGCACTTGATAAAATTCGGAGGGGGCTCGTGTTGCGACAGTGCGTCCAGCGTCATGCATCGGACCGCGACGACGCTGGATCTTGGGCTGGATTCCTCGTGGGGAACCATCTTGCCCTGCCCGAAGTCTCCAGAATCCCCGCCGCGATCAAAGGACACCGAACCATCCACTGATCCGACGGCCGCCTGAATGACCCGAATGTTAGAACATCGGTTGGCGACCGCGTGCTCGGTCAGGCGTTCCACGAGTTCCGGGTCAGGTTCAAATGCCAGAACCTTTCCGGTCGGACCGACCAGCTTGGCGGCGACGAGCGAATAGATGCCTTGATTGGCTCCCAAGTCCCAAAACGTCATTCCTGGCCGGAGATACTCCACAAGCAAGTCTCTGAGAGCCAAGTCGTGCGGCGACGTGTAGAAGCTCGTTTGGGTGCGGGGATTCAGCTTCATCCGAAGGTTTTCTGCAACTCCGGATTGCACCTCTACCCACACCCGGTGGTCAACTGGAAGAACCAGGCCGCCGGCGAAATGGAAAAGTCGGCGGAATAACGGTACTTTCTTCAGGCGCTGAATCAACGGAGACGCCCAGAACACGATCTTTCCGGCCGAGTCACTAATTTTCCGCATAACTCCCCAGGGTTTGAGCGACCGCCTCTTGGACTGCCTGCCAGCAGCCGGGCTCAGATGAAACCGGCGCACAAGCGATTGCCAGTGTTTCTCGCATGGTCTCTTCTTCTGTGCCAATATACACATTTTCGTTAGGCGTGCCCAAGAGTGGCGAATAGGGTTGACGCCATGCGAAGCGGGACCGTATAGTGTTTCTTCCCACTAGCTTGCAGGAGGACAGATGTACGCCGTCATTCGTAGTGGCAGTAAACAGTACCGCGTCGCGCCGGGTGAAACCGTGCGCGTTGAAACTTTGCCGGGCAAGGTCGGCGGCAAGGTCACGTTCGACGACATTCTCGCGGTTCGCACGGACGAACCGAAGCTTGTGACCGGCGACGCGCTGGGCAAAGTTACCGTCACCGGCAAGATCGTGGAGCAGGGCCGCGCGAAAAAAGTGATCGTGCTGAAATTTCGCAGGACCAAGCAGTACAAGATTCGGACCGGGCACAGGCAGAACTACACAGCCGTTGAAGTCGGCGAAATCAAGCTGCCTTAAACTTCCCGCTCAAAAAGAGGATTCCTCATGGCACACAAAAAAGGCGGTGGCTCTTCCGTCAACGGACGCGATTCACACGGCCAGCGGCTTGGCGTAAAGCGCTTCGGCGGAGAAGTCGTGCACGCGGGCACCATCTTGATTCGCCAGCGCGGCACGCGCCACAAGCCCGGCCGGAACGTCCGCCGCGGCAAAGACGACACTCTGTTCGCCACGATCAACGGCATCGTGCTATTCGAGGACAAGGGACGCGACGGCCGCTACATCAGCGTGCTGCCGCAGACCGAGCCTGCGCCCGCGGCGCAAGCCTGAACCAACCGCAACCTCACTTCTCTTTTCTTCGTGTTCAGCAAACCGCCGGAAAACTCTACTCTCAGTGCGTGGCTTTGCTGGGAGCGGGTTTTTGTGCGAGGACAAATGCCTGGCCGTGCGAAGCGTTCAACTGAACGGTTTTTGCGAAATCGATTCGATCCAGAGGAACCGCATTCGTGCCACCGTAGTTCGTGACGTAATGCAATTCGCCGCCTTCGACCCAATACGCGGTAAGACCGTACATCGAGCCGTCCTTCAATTGAAGCAGCGTGACTTTGGATTCCGTATCGTCGGTGCGGAGGACGGTGGCGCCATCGGAAGCTTCGTCGGAAGAAGGATATTCGTCGGCCGCCACCTGATCGCTGTCCGCATCGGGGACGCCATCATACTCACCTAACCATTCGCCGCCGAAACATCCGGGGAAATTTTCAGAGAGATTCGCGGCGATGAAGGATTGGTCGTACCCGACATTGCCGAATGGTTCGCAGTAGGGCGCGCCGAGTGCCCCGAAAAAGAAGAAGCCAAAATGGGGGAAGCGATGGAAATCGTGACCTCTACCATCGAAGGAACCATGGTCCTTGCGATCCCATCTTTCGTGTTCAGATCGATTGTTGGAAAGGGCGACCTGATAGGACTGGCGGCCAGTCGTCGCGGCCGGCCTCGACGGGAGCATGCTCGCGGAGAAGCGAGGAGTCTCTTCGAGTCCGAAATCGCTGAAACGAATGCCACCGTGATTGGTGAATTCGCCGGTGGCGCTGCCAGCGCGTGTTGCGTGGATGCCCGTGCCAAGGTAAGTGTAAGACTGAGAGGAGCCGCGCGCACCGCTGTACCCTACGGAGCCACCGGCCGAACCGCTCGAATGGGTGGAACCGGCGGAGAAGTGGCCTGCCGAGGAGCCGCCGTACGAGTGGCCGCCACCACTGCTTCCATGCGATCCGCCGCCGTGTGACCCGCCGACCGAACTGCCGCCGTGCTGCGCGAAAGCCGGCAATGCGGCCAGCGCGAGAACACAAACACCCGCCCATGTAGAAAAGAGCTTCATAGCAGGCGGGGACGCCAAGGGCATTATACTCTTCCTGGGCCAAATCTAGCGCCAATGTTCAATCTACCGTCCGCCACGATGGATCGCGAATCGGCGCCCGGTATCGTATCCTATTCGATGCGGCATTTCGCCAAGTCGGATGGGAAAACTGAATGCCGAACGGCGTGGAGTATTCTGCTTAAATGTTTGTAGACGAAGCCAAAATATACGTGAAAGCCGGCGGCGGCGGGAACGGCTGCATGGCTTTCCGGCGAGAAAAGTTCGTTCCGCGCGGCGGCCCTTCGGGGGGCGACGGAGGCTCGGGTGGCAGCATCGTGCTCGAAGCCACGCCGCACGACAACACGCTTTTGCGCTATCGCTACAATCGCGAATTCCGCGCCGACCGCGGGCGTCACGGTGAAGGCTCAAACTGCACAGGCCACTCGGGCCAGGACATGATCCTGACGGTGCCGATTGGCACGCTTGTGTTCGACGAGCAATCCGGCGAGCAGCTCGCCGATCTGACCGCTGCCGGTCAACGCTTCACCGTGGTTCACGGCGGGCATGGCGGGCGCGGCAATCAGCATTTCGCGAAACCCTGGCATCAGGCTCCGCGCGAATTTGAACCCGGCCAACCGGGCGAAGAACGCCATCTTCGACTTGAACTGAAACTTCTTGCCGATGTGGGCTTGGTGGGATTCCCAAATTCCGGAAAATCTACATTGATCTCGCGGATTTCAGCGGCGCGCCCGAAAATCGCGAATTATCCGTTTACGACGCTCGAACCACATTTGGGCGTCGTCTCCGAAGGCGACCCGGCGCGCGGCGATGCGCGCACTTTCGTTGTCGCCGATCTGCCGGGGCTGATCGAAGGCGCGCATACGGGTGTAGGGCTCGGCGTGCGTTTTCTGCGACATATCGAACGTACCCGCCTGGTGGCGCACTTGATTGACACGAGCGACGCATCGATCAGCGATCCTGTTCGCGATTTCGAGATCATCGAAGGCGAACTTGCCTCCACGAGCGCCGGCCTCGCCGAAAAAACCAAGTTGGTGGTAGCCACCAAGCTCGACGTTACAACGGATCGCACGCGACTCAATCGCCTGCGCGACTTCTGCGCTGAGCGCTCGCTTGAATTCCACGCGATTTCAGCCGTCACCGGCGAAGGCATTCCGGCGCTGGTCCACGCCATGGCGGATGCTGTGGGGCGTTTGCCCGCCGCCGAGCGCCCGGCGGATTCCGAGCCCGAGGAATCCGAACCTGCCGCGCGGGCGGAGGACCATTGATTGCGTCGCGCGGGCTTCGCCGTCAGCGCATCGCGTTATTCGGCGGCACGTTTGATCCCGTGCATTCCGGGCACATCGCCGTGGCACGCGCCGCGTTGCGGCGCTTTCATCTCGATCGTATTTACTTCATTCCGTGCGGACGCCCGCCGCACAAGCGCGGCAGAGAACTTGCGCCGTTCCCCCATCGCTACGCCATGGTTGCGTTGGCTTGCGCAGGCGAGGATCGTCTGGTGGCCTCGCTGGCTGAAGCGGGCAAGGACTTGGCTGGGCGCGAAGTGTTCTATTCAGCGGACACCGTGCGGCGTTTTCTCCGGAAAACGCGAGAACCCAGCGATCACCTTTATTTTATGATGGGAGCGGATTCGTTTTTGCAAATCAAGACATGGCACACGCCGGAGATTCTGCTCGGCCTGTGCGATTTCATTGTCGCCAGCAGACCCGGATTTGCGAGCAGTACGCTCAGGCGCGCGGTCCCGCCGTCGGTTCTTCCGCCCGCGCGAGAAGATCTTGCGCCACGCGGCGCGGGGATTCTCTCCCTGCGCCGATCAACGGTTTTTCTACTCGATAGCGTGTTGAGCCCTGTGTCCGCAACCGATGTCCGCAACCGCGTCAAGCACGGCCGATCGATTCGCGGGCTTGTGCCGGCCAGCGTCGAGGAATACATTACGCGACAGGGCTTATATCAACGGTGACCACGGACGGGCTTCGGCACGAATTAAAGTGGGCGATCGACGCGGCGCAAAGCAAGAAAGCCGTGGACATGACGTTGCTCGACTTAGCCAATCTAAGCGCATTTACCGGATCGTTTTTGTTGTGTAGCGGACTCAGCACGCGCCAAGTGGAAGCCATCAGCGATGCAATTGCCGAAGCGGGCGTGCGCCGCGGCATTCGTTTGGCCCATCGCGAAGGTAAAACCGGCGCCGAATGGGTATTGCTCGATTTCGGCCACGTGATCGCGCACGTCTTCACTGAGCGCGCGCGCAAATTTTACGATCTCGAGCGCCTGTGGCGCGCCGCACGCCGCACCGATATTCCCGACATTGGCGATATGGGACAACGCGCGACGCACGATCCTGATGCCAATCGGGAGGCCCTGTGATTGACGCCGCAAGCGTCTGGGTGACGGCCGATCCCGCCTCCGCGGCGGTGTTCGAGCTTGCGCGTCGCGTGGCGCAGACGGCGACGACGGCGTTGATCGTGGGCGAAAGCGGCACGGGTAAAGACCAACTCGCGCGCGCCATTCATCACATGAGCCCGCGCCGCGATGCGCCGCTGCTCAAAATCGACTGCGCCAGTGTGCCGCAGGAGCTTGTGGAATCCGAACTTTTCGGTCACGAGCGCGGCGCATTCACGGGCGCGGTGGAGCGTAAACGCGGACGCCTGGAAATGGCAGTCGGCGGCACGATCGCGCTCGACGAAGTAGCCGCGCTTTCGATGGCCACGCAATCGAAATTGTTGCGTGTGCTCGAAGAACGTTCCTTCGAGCGATTGGGCGGCACCGAAACGCTCACGATCGACGCGCGCCTCCTGGCGCTCACGAATTCGGACCTCGGCCGCCTGGTGACGGCCGGGCGATTCCGCGAAGACTTATTCTTTCGCTTGAGCGTCTTGACGATTCGCGTGCCTCCGCTGCGCGACCGGCCCGGCGACATCGCTCCGCTGACCGATCACTTGCTCGGGCGTTTGGCCGCTGTGCATGGAAGGCCGGGCGCGAAGCTGACGGAACCTGCGAGACGCATGCTGTATGCGTATTCCTGGCCGGGGAATGTTCGCGAACTGAAGAATGCATTGGAGCACGCTCTGGTTTTCGCCACGGCAGACACGCTTGAGCCACGCGACTTTCCTGAAAGTATTCGCACCGCGGATACGCAATTGGGCGCCGGTCTGCGCTCCCTGGAAGACCTTGAGAGAGATGCGATCCGCGCGACGCTTGAGGCCACGCGATATAAAATCACGCGCTCAGCCGAAATTCTTGGCATCAGCCGCAAGACTCTGCTCGACAAACGAAAAAAATACGGCCTGCACTAGAGCGAAAGGCGGAAAGCAAAACTGCGATGCGTATTCGCCTTGTAATGCTCGGCAAAACGCGCCGGCCCGAAATCCGCGCGCTCGTTGAAGATTACGTCGCGCGCATTCGCCGATATGCCGAGGTGGATTGGATCGAGCTGCGCGAGAGTTCGGCCAAGGCGATGCGCAGAGCCGAGCCCGACGCGGGGTCAACTGTTGTGCTGCTAGACGCGGCCGGGCGGACGCTCACATCCGAACGATTTGCCGACTGGCTGAAATCGGCGCGGGATGGCGGAGTGCGCGATCTCGTGTTTCTTTGCGGCGCGGCTGAAGGTTTTCCGGAAGAATGGCGGCGCCGCGCGGGAACAAAGCTTTCACTCTCGGCGCTGACGTTTTCGCACGAACTGGCCCGCGCGATGCTCGCGGAGCAACTTTATCGCGCGTTCACGATCCTGTCGGGACACCCGTATCCTAAATAGCCGAATTAGTTCAGACACTTCTGCGGAATCGCCGGGAAATATTTAGCTGGCAATTGTGGCTTGGCGGCGCGCCTCGATACCGTCGAGTGCGCGCCATAGCGCGTGCGCGGCGTTTTCTCCAGCGTCAAGAGCGTGCCCGGTTTGTTCTGGGTTTTCCGCGATCAAGCGGTTGAGTTGATCGCGCCATACGCGGCTGTGATACACATCGGCGGTCGAGTGCAGCGTGAAATATTCGCAGCCCGCTTCAGTAGCCCCATAGCGAGCACGCAGGCCACTAGCCTTTTCCGCCGCGACACGCGGCACTTGCGATTCGTACGCGTAGAACGCGGCCAGCGCTTCGGCCGGCCGGCCCTCGCTCGCCACGATCTTAAAGTTTTCAATCAACTCGCACACCTCAGCAAGCGGATGGCTTGCGGCGACTTCCGCGGGTTCTGCGCCCATGGCACGCGCGAACTCGAGCCAGATGGCGTCGTGCGGGCGGCCGCCAGCCGTGTCCATTCCCATTTCGTCAGCCCGGTTTTCGAGCACGGCTAAGCGCAACTCGCCTTCGGGCAAACGCGCGGCGAGCGCGCCAAGATATTCAGGGAACGCGACGACGTGATGATAGTAATCGCGCGCGTAATCGCGCAGGTCCTGACGCGTCAATTCTCCCGCGGTCCACGCCCTGTAAAACGGGTGGCACAGCAAGTCGTATTTCGCGATGCGCTGGTCAAGCTCATTCCAAAAACTCGTCTCCGGCATTGAGAACTCTCCTAGTGAGAATCTGTGACGATGCGAAAAATATTTACTTTGCGTAGCTTCAGTGTAGCGCCCGGTATAGCGCTGAGTCCAGTATCTGTCCTTGCACGGCTGTTCGCGAGCCGCCTTAAGTCCCCATCGTTGTCACACTTACTGCCTGCTACGCGACACTCGCGTTGGGTTTATACGTTCTCCGCCACCAATAAATGAATTCGAGAATGGCATAAGCCGCGGGAAGCAACGTCGCCCAGAAGATTGGATACCGATAACGCGCCTCGAATTGCACGAAGTAATGAACGAATGGATAGAGCAACAACGTTGAAGCCAACATCCAAGCGGCGCGTCGATTTTTCCGGAACATCAGGGCGAGCCCCACAAACGAAAGAACAGTCAGAATGCCCGTGGGGATCGCGTAACGGAGGCCATTGAGGTAGGGGAACCAGAATTTCAGAAAACGCCGGCGCGTAAGCGACGCGAACGCACGAGGATTTGACGAAATCCATGCCAGGGCCTGGTGCAACCGTTCGTGATTGAACGGGACTTCTCCCATATCGAATACTTTCCCGGCGACAATCGCACTGGCATTCGGATGCATCCTCTGATGACAGCCCGAGTTAATGTTGTCGAGCAGACTCGGTTGGGCGCACGAATTGTTCGATACGGAAAGCTCGAGGCCGAAATTGTCACGCACAAAAAATACGGCATGGAACTGCCGGTAATTCCGGATGAACCACGGCAGGCACGCCAGGGCCGATCCCGCCACGACAATCGCCATGGTTCGGCGCGCTCGCATCAATTGCTGCGGCGACCTTTTCCATACGGCGACGATAGGCCATGCAAACAACAGCAGGACAAACTCCGGATTTGCCAAAATCGCGATGCCCCAAAGAAAACCGAAAAGCGCGGAGCGCTGCCAATCGGTAGGTGAATCGAAGTGCGCCAGCGTGAGCACTGCGAGCGAAATCATCAGGGCGCCGGTGAACAGCGATTCCCACTCGGGAAGCACGCGATAGGGCTGAACAACAATCCCCAATATGGCGGCGAGAACGCCGGGTAACGCGCCGAGTCCAAGGCGCTCCGACAGCACCGGGAGTAACGCCAACTGCAGAGCGAGGAAGCCGATGTTTAGAAGCCACAGAGTGATTGCGCCGGCCGCGCCTATTCCGCACAATTTCGCGATCAGCGCATAGAGAAACACATAGGTCGGCGCCGTATGAGCCGTTGGGCCAGTGGGCAGCGGCTGATATGGATTGGCAAAGGTTCCGGTTTCGGAGAGAGTTAGCGCTACCCGCGTCATTTCTCCGCCGTGCAAAAGATCGTAGAACGCGGGCCTGCCCTGAGGTGACACGGCGTAAATCGGGGCGCTCACGCAGAAAAGAATGATCGCGAGATGCGTCGTGGAAAGCGACCGCCAAACGCGGTTCAACGAAGTTTGATTCGTCGCACCGCTGTGCAGTCGCATATTCTTTAGTCTAGAAAAGCATTTGCGTACGCGCAATTGTCTCGGCGGGACGCACCGCCTATTGGTACCCGTGCGCTTTCCATATTTGCAATCCTTGAATCCCGAGGTGGCGGGTCCGATCGCCCCCACTGATGTGGTCCGCATCCGGCCCGTGCTATGCTTCAAGCTTCCGTTTCCGCGCCTCGTGGCGTGGCCGTTGGTTGAAAATCCTCCATGCCCGACGACAAAGGACTCCTGATCGTTTACACCGGCCCGGGCAAGGGCAAAACCACGTGCGCGTTGGGTACGGCGTTTCGGGCTGTGGGACAGGGCCTGCGCGTGATGATGGTGCAATTCATCAAAGGTTCGTGGCATTACGGCGAACTCGACGCGGCAGAGATGCTGGGCGAAGGCCGGTTCGAAATTCGGCCGATGGGACGCGGATTCGTCAAACTGGGCCAGGAGCAAACCGACCCTGAAGACGTGCGGCTTTGCGAGCAGGCCTGGGAATTTGGCCGTGAGCAAATTGAAAGTGGGCGTTACGATTTGGTGGTACTGGATGAGATCAACTACGTGATCAGCTACAAGATGCTCGATCCGGAAAAAGTGGTTGCCGCGCTTGCGTCGCGGCCGGCGCGAGTGCACGTGATCTGCACGGGGCGCAACGCGCATCCAAAGCTTGTGGGGCAGGCAGACCTCGTAACGGAGATGCGCGAGATCAAGCACCCGTACACCAAAGGCGTGCTGGCTCAGCGCGGGATCGACTACTAGGGCGGGGATTGGCAAATGGCCTGGTTCAAACGCGAAAAAAAATCGATCGACCAGCCCGTGCCACCCGATGAGCGCACGGTGAAAACCGAAGGCCTGTGGACCAAGTGCGCGAGCTGCCGCGCAATCGTTTGGAAAAAGGATCTCGAGGCCAATTTTTATGTCTGCCCGAAGTGCCAGCATCATTTCCGCGTGGGCTCCAAGAAACGGCTTGAGTTGCTGCTCGACGGCCATTGGGTCGAGCACGATGCGGAGCTCGCCTCGAACGATCCCTTGCACTTCACCGACACGCGCCCTTACGCGACACGGCTGCGCAAGGCGCAGCGCGATCTTGGCATGGCCGACGCCATCGTCACGGCCGAAGGCCTGCTGAACGGCCGCGCCGTGATGTGTTGCTCAATGGAGTTCGGTTTCATCGGCGGCTCAATGGGCGCGGTAGTGGGAGAAAAGGTGACGCGCGCGATCGAGATGTGTATCGAGCGCCGGCTGCCGCTGGTGATCGTTTCGTGCTCCGGCGGCGCGCGCATGATGGAGGGCACGGTCAGCCTGTTGCAACTCGCGAAAGTTTCGGCGGCGCTCGGACGACTGGACGAAGCGCGCCTTCCGTATATTTCCGTGCTAACCGATCCGACTACCGGCGGCGTCACCGCGAGCTACGCGATGCTGGGAGATCTGAACATCGCCGAGCCCGGTGCGCTAATCGGATTCGCCGGACCGCGCGTGATCGAACAGACGATTCGACAAAAATTGCCCGAAGGCTTTCAGCGCTCGGAATTCCTATTGCAGCACGGATTTCTCGATGCCGTGGTTCATCGCAAGGATTTGAAAACTTACATTTCCTCGGCGCTGGATTTCTTCCTCACCTAGAGCGCCTGGCGCATTTCTTCATGGCTGCGTCCATCAATTACGATGAGGCTGTCCGATACTTAGTCTCACTCGGGCGCGAGCTCGCGTCGCCACAGCAAGCGCGCGCTACCAAGTTCGGCCTTGAAAACATTCGCGCGCTTACGGAGCACCTGGGCCACCCCGAGCGCCGCTACCCTTCCGCGCACATCGCCGGCACGAACGGCAAAGGCTCAACCGCAGCGATGTTGGCTTCCATTCTCGAATCCGCCGGAATGCGCACGGGCCTTTACACTTCGCCACACCTTGCGCGAATCAATGAGCGTATTCGCGTGGCGGGACGCGAAATCTCGGATGATGATTTCGCCGCCGCCGTCGCTCGCATTCGCCGCGCGATCGAAGAGCTGCTTGCCTCGGGCGCGCTCGCGGCCCATCCCACATTTTTCGAGTGCGTAACGGCGATCGCGTTCGATGAATTTGCTCGCGCCGGTGTGGAGTTCGCGGTTTTCGAAGTCGGCATGGGCGGACGCCTGGATGCGACAAATGTGATCGAGCCTGAAGTCGCCGTCATCACGCAAATCGCATTCGATCACGAGACTTTTCTTGGCCATTCCATCGAGGAAATCGCCGGGGAAAAAGCCGGCATCATCAAGCCCGGCGCATGGGTAGTCAGCGCGGCGGAAAATCCGGCGGCGCGTGCCGTGATTCGCGCCCGCGCGGAGGCGCAGAACGCGCGCCTGATTGAAATCGATGAAGCGTTTCACGTGAAACAATTGGGCGCCAGCGACTTCACCGGGGATTTTCACGATCTACGCCACGCCACGCGATTTGCGGCCATCGAGAAATCGTCGGGCCTCACCGTCGAACTCGTGGTGCCACTCGCAGGACGCTTTCAGCAACGCAACGCCGTCACCGCGGTCGCCGCCGCGCGCCTGCTCGCCGCGCGCAGAGCTTCGACAGTAAAAGGTTTTGTAGGGGCGGAGCTTGCCTCCGCCCGCTCTTCTGCAATCGACGACACAGCCATCGTGCGCGGCATTGCGCAAGTTCGGTGGCCCGGCCGCCTTGAGCGCATCGGCGACCGCCCCGCAGTCTATCTCGATGGCGCGCA
>JBAQYV010000040.1:0-6215 GCA_049790315.1 Candidatus Acidiferrales bacterium
CGTCCACGTCCACCCTTCTCCATGGCATCGTCCCCGGCCCCCTTCCCGGCCGGAAACTCTAACTCCAAGGTGTAAAGGATGTCCTGGCAACCACTGTAAAGGATGTCGTGGCACCGTACACTGAAGGTCGCCATCTTCGCCCTCTCCGTCGCTTTTGCCTTTGCTTCCAACGCTGGTCATCCCGAGCGAGTCCGCCGCGGCGGACGACGAGGCACCTGCTGTGGTTTTGTCCTCGCCCCCCCGGGAACGCCAATCTCCCGATTGGCGTTGTCACTCCCACTCCGCGAAAGCCCCCAGTTGCGCCACAGACTCGGAAGCCCTGGGTAACAAAACGCAACCACCACCACACCGCTCTGCCGAAGGCGGATTGGCCCATTATTTGCCTTAGCAAAGTGTGGGCCAGTTGGCTCACCTGTCGTCGTCTTGGTAGTACGGCTAGGAATGGCTGCGCGCCGTTTTAGAGGAGGCCTACAGCAGGCATGGCAACATACCCATGCCTTGCGGGAACCGTGAGGTCAAATCTAATCATTTCACGAACGTCGTCGACAGTTTTCCCGACACGGTGCGGGCAAACATCGGAGAATTGCGGTTGTCGAGCACCAGTATGTAATTTCCACCCGCTACAAGTTTCTGGTCAATAACGCAGTTCGCGGCATTGCACGAGTAGATTGGTTGCTGTTGGTTTCCAAAGAAGAGAGCCAGTGTAATTTTGCCATCCATTCCGCCGGTTGAAGATACCTGCCCCTGAACTTTGGCATTGCTCATCGCGTTTGGATTTACCATGAAATTCCATTGTTTGAGTTGTTGTGCGGGGACTGTGACGGAGCCATCTAGAACGTCGTTAGTAACGGTATTTTCGGCGGTGACATCTGCAAATGTCCGGGCGGTCCCTGAGTTCAAATAGGGCTTGGCCCAGTTAATTGGCACGGCAAAATTCAAGTTCTGACCCGCGACGGCGGTCGCAACTGACATCCCAACGACATTTCCATACGAGTCAAACACTGCTCCACCGCTTGATCCTGGGCTAACAGGATCGCTCATCTGAATGATTCCATTTCTTAGTCCGCTGACAATTCCTTCCGAAACCGTGTTCTGGAATCCTAGCGGCGAACCGATTGCCACCAAGTTCTGTCCCACTTTCACGTCGTCAGAGTCGCCAAGGCGAAGCACAGTCTTCGGGGGTGATGCCAGTCGAATTACTGCGACATCGTGAGACACGTCGAAAGCGACTATGCCATTCACTTCGCTCCAAGTACCGTCACCGAATTTTGCTGTTGCTCTTACTGCTCCTCTAATAACGTGATAATTGGTCAGCGCAGTTCCATCGGCTGCGACCACAAACCCACTGCCCTGCTCGTGCATGTGCCCTTCGTCATCGAAAGTCTGTATCAAAATCATCCCCCCGCTCGCCTCTTGAAAAATGGTTTGCGTTGAAAGAACCACCGGCTGCGGAACTGCTGCGACACTGACCGGAGTGGGTTGAACCGACGCCGGGGAACTGGCCGAGGCTGTGGGCTGAGATTCTGCGGCCGTTGATCTTGCCGCGAAGGTATGCCAGCCAAGGAATAAGGCGACCGCAATGCCCAACCCTAGGGCAATCCAGCCGAGCGGCTTCGCCGGCGAAACCTCATTTGGGACATTTGAAGCGAGTCCGTGACCACACTTTAGACAAAACTTCGAACCCTCCGGCAGCTCGCTCTTGCACTTTGGGCAAAACATGGTTCACTCTCCATTCTGTTAAATGCCAAATGACCTCGTCATTGACTGGCTAGTGTGACTTGCTATCCAATTGGTCTTTTAGATGTTTCGCGCACGCCTCGGCCGTTGTTTGGTCGCCATGCATCGTGTTCTTCTTGTTCACTGCGTACGCGAAGACGACTGCGCCAGTTCTCTGGTCAACCATCTGAACGCTCGCGTCGGCATCTGAATGGATATCCCCCAAGAATGCTATCTTGGCCCATCCTGCCTTCTTGTCTTCGGAGGTCCCTGAGATTACGTACATCGCGCGCGTTTTGTCGGCCACGACGGTCAGGGGAACCTTCTTCGTTTCAAACGCAGCCGCCAAGTAGGTCTCAAATCCGCCCATCGGCGCGATGAAAACTGAGTTGGGTACAACCTCAACAGGCGCCGTTTGAGGCTGTGTGGCCGGGGCTGGGATTGCCGCCTGCGCTGGGGTCGAAGTGGAAGATGGCGCCACCGCGGGCTGAGGTGCGGCAGTCGTTTGCTCGCTGGGTTGGGCGGCGGTCGGGACGGAGTCGATGCGTGAAATCAGGTAGGAATATACGTAGCCGACTCTGCCGCCTTGCGTCTGAATCCGAGTGAAATAGTCGCCGCTCAACAAAATCGTGAATTGCTCTCCACAGTGCAGAGAAGCGACAACGTCGGATGTTTTGGCGGCTTCTGCGAGGATCACGGTGTCCGTCGAGTGGCTTTGACAATCTATGTATCCCATGTCGTCCGCGTAGGCAGGGGCAGCCGCGAGCAAGCACGCCGCAATCAGAACGAGATATAAATTCCTCAGCATCATTACCTCCGGCTGCCCGAGTAGACACCAAGCGCCTGATTCAGTTATTGAGTTTGGAAGCGCGAGGACGAATGGTACGAACGGGCTATTATGTACAAAACGTTATTATCTCGTAAAAAGTATGGACTGACGCGGACCGCTCGTCCTGGGTCGACCCATGTCAGAGAATAGAGCGGGAGACTGAAATGAAAAAACGAACCAAGAAAGTCTCACAATCTTCCATCCAAGTAGTGACCAAGTACGGAACTATGTGGCGGCGGAACTCGAAGAACATAGCGCGCCTTCCTACGAGCAAGCAGGACGGCGGGAAGGGTGTCTATATTCTGTTCGATGGATCTATGCCTGTTTACGTCGGCAAAGGCAACATTAAGCAGAGGGTGTCGTCCGCAAGACGCGGTAGAAGGAAGCAATTTTGGGACCGCTTTAGTTGGTACGCGTTGAAGGACCAGAGAACGATGCATGACATTGAAGTTCTTGTTCTCAGGATGTTGCCGCGGTACTTCCGCGCGCTAACGGAAAGCAACGGCTACTTCGTAGATGCAAAGCGCATAAAAGTGAAACCGAAAGATAGAATCGCCGACTACATAACCCGCAAAATAAAGTAAGAAATACACGGTTCTCGAGCAAGCGTATTCGAATGCTACCTCATACATACCTATTGACGTAGAGTAATCATTCATGTTAAGCTCGTGCATGAGTCTGGCACAACCCTCCCCGATCACCAGCGCCTCCAAGAATTATCTGTCTTTTCCGCGTCCGTCGCCCGCCATTTCACCCGCTCAAATCCAGCCATTTGTGCATACCGCGTGCGGCAACCCTTCCAGAATCAGCACTTCCAAGAATTTTTCGATTTTCTGCATCTCGCTGATTCGCAATGATTTGAACTCTACTAGAATCAATACTTCTGGGAATAAGGACTTAAAGTCTAATCATTTCAACACTTCCGGCTCAAAGGACTTAAAGTCGTTTAGAATCAACACTTCCAAAAAAAACGGGAGGGGGGTGGGGTGGCCCTCATTTCCGCTCCATTCCAATCAATTCCGTCGCAGTTCCGGTCGGCCTTCTCGCCGCCTTGACAATCCCAAGCGCCTCCTCTACGTTGCCAGCGTTCCTCAGGAGGCCAGCGTGCAGGTGACGATGAGCGAGCCGGCGAAAATCATCACGAGACGCGCTGCGTCGCGCGTCGTGCTATTCCTGCTGGTTTCGTGTTTGGCTTGCGCCGGCGCGCGCGCGCAAGACTCCTGGGTTTTCATCGGCACGCATGTTGGAATGCCGGGCCGCGGCTTCTCCGTCGCGCGATTCGATTCGGAGACCGGTCATCTGAGCATGCCGCAATTTCTGCTTGAGGCCGATTCGCCCGGATATTTCGTTCTCGATTCCTCGGGCCGCCATTTGTACGCGACGGTCTCCGAGAATTCCTATCGAGGCCAGCCGACCGGCGCAGTCACGGCATACTCCGTCGATCCGGAATCGGCGCGTCTCACGCTTCTCAACACCGTGCCGAGCAGCAGCGCGAATCCCGCGTATGTCAGTCTTGACGCCACCGGCCATACTCTCTTTGTCGCCAATTACACCGGCGCGACCATCGCGGCATTCGCGATCAATCCCGACGGCAGCATCGGCGAGCGCACCGCATTCGTTCAGTACACGGGCCACGGCGCCGATCCCGTTCGCCAGCCGCAGCCGCATCCCCACTCGCTGCGCGTCGATCCCACCAATCAATTCGTTCTCGTGCCCGATCTTGGTCTCGACGAAGTGCACATCTATCGCTTCAATGCGGTCCTCGGCACGCTCACGCCCAACGATCCGCCATTCGCGCAATTGCCGCCGGCCACCGGGCCGCGCCACTTGATATTTTCCGGCAACGGTCACTACGCCTACCTGTTAAGCGAGATGGCCAGCACGGTCACGCTTTTTTCCTGGGACTCGACGCGTGGCGTTCTCACCGAGTTGCAGCGCGTCTCCACGCTTCCCGACGATTTCAAAGCCCTTAGCACGGCGGCCGAGCTTCGCCTCGACCCCACCGGACATTTTCTCTACGCGTCAAATCGCGGAGCAAACACGCTAGCCGTTTTCTCGGTCGACGCAGCCACCGGCCAACTCACGCCCGTCGAGCAAGTGTCCACCGAAGGTAAATTTCCGCGCAATTTCGATTTCGATCCTAGCGGCCGCTTTCTGATCGTCGCCAATCACGATAGCGAAAACCTGGTTGTCTTCGCGATCGATCCCACCACCGGCCGGCTCACGCTGCATCAGCCGCCGGTTTATGTGCCGTATCCATTCGCCGTAAGATTTCTGCCCGTGCCGCCGGCGCCGCTGATGGGCATAATTCCGCACTAGTCGCCGTGATGTGAAAGGGAACTCAAGCGAGAAAAAATGTCGAGCGAAAGGGAATTCAGCGTCGGGGCGTATGCAACGCGAACGTGAATTGAGAGTTGAGATTTGGAATTAGAGGATTGAAATATCGGAATCGCGTTCGGGATGCGCGGCGCGCCCCGAGAAGCCGGAAAGCTCTAGGCCTTTTGCGTCCTCGGCTTCGAGCGCGTGGGAGAAATAATCCGGACAATTTGCGCCCCACGCGACGCTGCACTGAGTAAGCCGTACCCGATCGGCGTGGCGAACGCTGTATCCCGGTGTTGAGTGCTTTTCGATGTCAGGTTCCGAAGAAGTTGGCCGGTTGTCGAAGACGCCGCCGGGGTAAGACGTCCAGCGATCGAGCGTGATCGCGACATTTTCGAGCGTGACGTCCGAAACGCGGCTGGCGGCGCTGCCTTCGACGCGCACGCTATTTTCCGCGCGTCCCGTGATGTTGCGAATCCGCACGCCGTGCAATGTGCCGATGGTCGATTGCGGCGTTCGCGGAATCGCGGTGAGCGAGATGCCTTCGCCGCGACCCCACCACGGGTCCGAAAAGTAGCGCGAAGTGAATTGAATGTCGCTGAATTCGATGTCGCTGACGCTGGCGGAATCGCGCAACTGAATCCCGAGGCCGCGGCTGGCTTGCACGATTTGGCATCGCTCCACGCGGATGCCCGAAATATCGGAGAAGGTTTCGGTTCCGATTTTCACGCCCGCGTCCTGCGTCGTCATCTTGCAATCGGCGACGTGAATGTTTTGCGACGCGCCGTATGAGACGTATTGCTTGCTCGTCTTGATCGCGATCGCGTCGTCGCCGCAAACAATGTCGCAGTTCTTGATCTCGAGGTTGCGGCAATGATCGGGGTCGATGCCGTCGCAATTGGGAATGGTCATCTCATTGCGCACCTTGATGCTGTCCACCATCACTCCGTCGCACCCAATCAGGTGCAAGCCCCACGCCGGCGCCGCGGACACAGTGATGTCGCGCACTTCAAGATCGTCGCACGCGATCAACTCGAATATTCTCGGCCGCCATCCCTTCGGCAAATACCATTCGTGCTCTTTGTCGTACCCGCTCATGAACTCCAGCCCGCGCCCATTGATCGTTCCCGTTCCGGAGATGCGCAGCCCCTTCGTGTCCTGCGCCGTGAGCACCGCGCCACTCGCGTAGTCCCTCCTATTCGTGCTAATCCTCAGCTCCGCGTCATCCGCCAGATGAAAGTCGATTCCGCTGCGCAGCACCAGGGTGCCCACCAGATATTTTCGCCCGCCGCGCAGCAAGACCTGCGCGCCGCCCGTTCGCGCGCCGCCTCCCGTCGCCATAGGCCCGCGC
>JBAQYV010000041.1:0-2172 GCA_049790315.1 Candidatus Acidiferrales bacterium
TGTCTGCTGGTAGCGTCGCCGCCACAAATATCCCGTCGGCCGCGAAATCCCAAACTCCCGGCACAAGGCCGTGATGCGCTCGACCCCGCCGGTCACCCGAATCACAAACTGCATGCGTTGCTCGTCCGCGTCCACCCTTCTCCATGGCATCGTCCCCGGCCCCCTTCCCGGCCGGAAACTCTAACTCCAAGGTGTAAAGGATGTCCTGGCAACCACTGTAAAGGATGTCGTGGCACCGTACACCGAAGGCCGCCGCTACATAAACCAAGAACTCGCGTCCACGCCACGCTGCTCGCGGTCGCCGGCAGCACGCTGCGATCACCAGCGTCGCGGCAACGGCGACGGAGCGCGGCTCGCGCGGACTTCATCGCCGAATTTCCGCAGCCAGATTGCGCGCGATGTTGGATCCTGCGCGGGAATGCGGCCGGCGAGCGCCAGCTCAGCGGGCACGCGCACCGGCTCTAAGCGCGATTTCAAACCGTAACGTGCGGAGTCGGCGGGATCGTCGCCTTCGGCTTTGCGCACGTCCTCAACATTTATCGCGTCGCGCGTGAGCGTTGGCAGGCATTCGATCAACTGATCGCACGCGCTGGAAATTACCCACTGGCTCGATTCCAACAATTGATACATCAGCATCCAGCCGCCGATGCGATCGTTATCGGCCGGCGCGGGACGCGGCAATCCGGCCGCGGCCAAGCCATCGCCCAATTGTTCGGCGATCGAAGCCTCGGCGGTGCGCTCGGCGAACGCGTCGGGCGAGAGAAAAACTTCGGCAATGCGTTCCGGCTGGCCATCGCGCGCCACGCTGCGTTCGGCGATCGCGGCCGACAACATTCGCGGCGACAAGTGATTTTGCACCAGCTCGCGATACGTCAGCGTGGAGCCGTCAGGCCGGGCCGTGTGCCAATACACCGCGCTGGGATGCTCGAATCCCCAGTCGACTGAAATCCAGCGCGGCCACCAAGCTTCAATCTCGAGCGCGTACGACGGCACCACGTGACGCGTGCGATCGAATGAATCGAAATATTGTCCGGCGAAAACATTCCAATCACCGTCCAGGAATGCCTGGCGCAACGCGCGCGGCAAGGCGCGCAAAGTTTTCAGATACGCTTCGTCGTTCGCGTAGATCGGGTTGTCGGCGACGGTGGCGCGAATAAAAGCGTAGTCGCGCGGATCGTACCCGCCGGCATTCTCCATGCCAGGCGCGGGGCGTTTATCGACCCACAACGCTTTCACCCATGCGTGTCCCGTGTTGCCGGGGTTCGTGGCGCCGGCCATGTTCGGCTTCGTTTTCGGAACCGGGCAGCGATTGCGCGAAGTCAGAAATTGCCACTGGCGCAGAGTGAAGTGCGTCAGCTCATCGATGCCGATGAAAAGGAACTCCGCGCCTTGATATTGATAAACGTCATTTTCGCTGGCCGAATATCCGAAGCGCGTCGTCGAACCGTTTTTCCAGGTGACGATATGTTTCGAGTCGTTGTAACGCAGATATAAATCGCGCGGAACGTCGCGCCGGAAATATCCGAGCAGCGAGGCCTCAAGTTCCGGAAACGTGCGCCGCAAAAGCAGCGTATCCACGCCGGGATTCTTATTCGCCTGGCGAATCGCGTCCCACAAAAGCGCTTTCGTCTTGCCGGGGCCCGCGGCGCCGCCGAAGAGGCGATATTTCGCATTCGAGCGATGAAACTCTTCCTGGCGCGGAAACGGATGATAGTGCTTGGAGATTTGCATTCTGCCGTCCGCCTGCGATTCGTCGCCGGCGGCATCGGCCTGCGCCAATTCGTTTTCGGAATCGAGAGCGGCATCGCTCTGCGATACGCGCGATTCATCGCTGCTCGTTGGTTGCGGTGCCCGGCTTTGTTTTTCCTTTCGCGTCACGGACGGCGGCGATTCGTTTTTGGCGTATGTGGAGAAATTTGTACGTTTCCACCTGGACTGCGCAGGCAAAGGCTGGAGGCCTGAAGGCCTCCGCTACATAAGGCAACACGATGCGGCTGCATGGTTTTGGTAGCGCCGCGATCTTGGCGGCGGTTTTGAAACGCTGCCGGCTGGAAGCCGGCGCTACGGAAAAACCAAAGGCTGGAGGCCTGAAGGCCTCCGCTACATAAGGCAACACGATGCGGCTGCATGGTTTTGGTAGCGCCGCGATCTTGGCGGCGGTTTTGAAACGCT
>JBAQYV010000042.1:0-13519 GCA_049790315.1 Candidatus Acidiferrales bacterium
CAAATGCCCGAACCTGCGAGCACGCGTGCCTGACGCCGCCAAAATCGAAATCGCGTGTACGGTGAACGGCGCTCCGCGCCGATTTCACGCGTGGCCCATGGAGCGTCTGCTCGATGTGTTGCGCCGCGAACTCGCCCTTACCGGCACAAAAGAAGGTTGCGGCGAAGGTGAATGCGGCGCTTGCTCGGTTCTTCTCGACGGCGCGCTCGTAAATAGTTGTCTCGTTCCCGTCGCGCAAGCCGCTGGCAGCAACATTCGCACGATCGAAGGCTTAGCCAATGGCGAACAACTCGCCGCCGTCCAGGAAGCGTTTCTCTCGTGCGGCGGCGCGCAATGCGGCATTTGCACGCCGGGAATGATTTTGGCCGCGCACGCGTTGCTTGAAAAACATCCGCGACCCAGCGAAACCGAAATTCGCGCCGGCCTTTCCGGGAATTTGTGCCGCTGCACCGGCTACACCAAAATTTTCGAGGCCGTCGTCCACGCCTGCCAGTCTACGAGCGCCGTTTGATAATAGGGAGACAGTGAGGTCCTTCATTCCCGCCTACGAAATGCGCACGCCGGCCACACTGGCCGAAACTTTGAACACTCTCGCGCGTGAGCCCGGCGTCTGGCGCCCCTTCGCGGGCGGCACCGATCTGATGGTGCTGCTCGAAGCCGGCAAACTCTCTCATCGCCGTTTTTTGAATATTTGGAAGCTGCAGGAACTTCGGCGCATCGTCGCCGCCGAAGAGAGTGTCACGATCGGAGGGCTTGCCACATACACGGACATACAGAGTCACCCGGTCCTCGCCGCCGAATTCCCGTTGCTCTGCCGCGCTGCCGCGGAAACCGGCAGCGTCGCCACGCAAAATCGCGGCACACTCGGCGGCAACATCGCTAACGCCTCACCCGCCGCCGATTCCCCGCCCGCTCTCATCGTTTACGACGCTTCGCTCGAACTCGTCTCCGCCGCGGGTTCGCGCTGGCTGCCCTATGAAGGATTTCACACTGGCTACAAGCAAATGCTGCTGCGTCCCGACGAACTGATCGCGCGAATTCGCCTGCCACGCGGCAAGAAAAACTGGATTCAGCAGTACGCGAAAGTCGGCACGCGCAAAGCGCAAGCGATCTCGAAAGTGTGTCTCGCCGCGGCGGCGCTCATTGATGAAAAAGCGATTCGCGATGTGCGCATCGCCTTCGGCAGCGTGGCTCCGACGGTCGTGCGCGCCACGGCAGCGGAAGCCGCCCTGCGCGGTCAGCGCCTTTCTCCGAGCGCGATCGACGCCGCGCGCGCAGCCCTCAAAAGCGACATCGCGCCGATCGACGACATTCGTTCGACCGCGCGTTATCGGCTGCGCGTCGCGCAAAATCTCTTGGCTGAATTTCTAAAGTCTCTGGAAGTCGTCTCATAGCCGCCTTCCGCCATGACCCGCCTTCAGCCATTGCGCAAGCGCCGTCAAACACCTTTATTTCCGCACATTTTGCTTCCCGGCGCCTTACGTCAGGAAGCCGCTGAGTCCGTAGAAATCAAGTTGTCGCACACGCGCTCGCGACCGCGGCCAGAATTGAGCCCCAAGTTCAACGCGAATTTCCTTGTCCGTAATTCTCCGCGAATCTCTGCGCGTCTCAGCGCCTCTGCGTTATCATTTTCCTCGAACATATGAAATTGGATTTAATAATCCGCGGCGAGCGCGTGGTGACGCCGCAAGGCGTGCGTCGCGCCGCCCTGCACATTCGCCGCGGCAGCATCGCCGCCGTCACCGGTTGGGAATCCGCGCCCGAAGGTTGCCCGCTGTTCGATGCCGGCCAATCTGTCGTCATGGCGGGCTTGATCGATTCGCACGTTCACATCAATGAGCCCGGCCGCACTTCCTGGGAAGGCTTTTCTTCCGCCACGCGCGCCGCGGCAGCCGGCGGCGTGACCACGCTGATCGATATGCCGCTGAACAGCATTCCCGCGACAACCACTTTGGCCGCGCTAAAAGCAAAACGCCGTGCGGCACGCGGTCGCTGCTGGGTCGATGTCGGATTCTGGGGCGGCGTCGTGCCCGGCAACGTCGCCGCGCTTCGCTCGCTGCATGAAGCTGGAGTATTCGGATTCAAATGCTTTCTCGTGCCATCGGGCGTTCCGGAATTTGCGCACGTCGAGGAGCGCGATCTCCGCGCCGCGTTGCCCGTGCTCGCGCATCTCGATTCTCCGTTACTCGCGCACGCGGAGTTGCCCGGCCCTATCGAAGCTGCGATGGCGAGTGTCGATAGACAAAATCCAAAACGCTACCAAACCTGGCTCGCTGCGCGCCCGCCCGAAGCCGAATGCGAAGCCATCGCTCTGCTGATTCGCCTGAGCCGCGAGTTCCACTCGCGCGTTCACATCGTGCATCTCTCCGCGTCCGCCGCCCTCCCATCTTTGCGGCGCGCGCGCCGCGTGCGATATCCAGTGAGCGTCGAAACTTGCCCCCATTATCTTTTCTTTGCGAGCGAAACGATTCGCGACAGCGCCGTGTCTTTTAAATGCGCCCCGCCGATTCGCGACGCTACCAATCGCGATCGCCTGTGGCGCGCACTCGCGCGAAATGAAATCGATTTCATCGTGTCCGACCATTCTCCGTGCCCGCCGGAAATGAAAACTGGCTCGCGCGGCAATTTCTTTCGCGCCTGGGGAGGCATCGCCTCGCTCGAACTCCGTCTGCCGATCGTCTGGACCGAAGCCCGCCGCCGCGGTCACTCTCTCGATCAGGTCGCGCGCTGGCTCTCGGAAGGCCCCGCGCGCTTGCTGGGCCTCCAAGATCGCAAAGGAACTCTCGTGGCTGGCGCGGACGCGGACTTGGTCGTCTGGAATCCCGAGAAAATGTTCCGTTTGAAACCCGCCCAACTTCACCAACGGCACAAGATAACTCCCTACGCTGGCCAAGCCTTGACTGGCGTGGTACAAGCGACATTCTTGAAGGGCCGCCGCATTTTCGCGGATGGAAAGTTTTTCGAGCGCCCGGCAGGCTCGTTGCTCGAACGGGAAACGCGCTGATGGAATTCGCGGAACTATTCGATTTGGCGTCGGAGCGGCTGGGCGGACGCGTGCTCGCTGCCAATGATGATTTCTTCGCGCCGAAAGAAAATCTTCTAAAACTCGCTGCGCCGGTTTATGTCGCCGACAAATACACCGATCGCGGCAAGTGGATGGACGGTTGGGAAACGCGCCGCCGCCGCACGCCCGGTTACGATTGGTGCGTTATCAAGCTCGGTTTGCCCGGCCGGATTCGCGGCGCGATCGTCGATACGAGTTTCTTCAAGGGAAATTTTCCGGCGCGCGCTTCCCTGGAAGCATGCGCCGCTTCCGACTCATCTTCGGCCGAATCGCTTTTGGATACCGCCAACGTGTGGACCGAGATTCTGCCTGAGACCGTCCTCATCGGCGATTCGCAAAATCGATTCCACATCACGTCTCCAGGACGCTTTACGCATCTTCGCTTCAAGATTTTTCCCGACGGAGGCGTGGCTCGCCTGCGTGTGCACGGCGAAGTTCTGCCGGACTGGGACGCAGTTGCGCGCGCCGGCGGCGAAGTGGATCTCGCCGCAATGGAACACAGCGGGCTCGTCCTTTCCTCGAGCGACAAGTTTTTCGGCGCGCCCGCGAATCTCATTTTGCCCGGCCCATCACTCGGAATGTTTGACGGTTGGGAAACGCGACGCCGCCGCGGCTCCGGCCACGATTGGGCCATCGTGCGTCTCGGCGCGCCGGGAACAATTCTTCGCGTTGCCGTCGAAACCTCGTTCTTCAAAGGAAATTTCCCGGAAAGTTGCTCTCTCGACGCGTCCCGCGCCACGGGCGAAGATTCGGCGCACGCGAATCTCGCATGGACAGAAATTCTGGCGCGCTCGCCACTCGCGGCCGATGCCAGTCACGTCTTCGAGAAAGAATTGCGTGCCGCCGGCGAATTCACTCATGTTCGCCTGAACGTTTATCCCGATGGCGGCGTCGCGAGACTGCGCGTTTTCGGCCAGCGCGCGAAGGCCGTGCGATGACGTCAACCCTCGAAAGATGGAACTCTCTCCCGCGCGGCGATGCCGAAGCGGAAATCATCGCCTGCTGCGGTTCGCAACGCTGGGCAAGTGAATTGGCCGCGCGCCGCCCGTTCGCGAATTTCGCACAACTTTGCGATACCGCCGACGAAATCTGGTGGGCGCTGGATCGCGCCGATTGGCTCGTCGCCTTCGCCGCACATCCTAAAATCGGCGAACACGCTGCGATTGGACCGGAGACCGCCCGCCGCTGGTCCGCACAGGAACAAGCCGCCGCCGATGCCGATGCCGATGCCGATAGCGCAATCGACGATGCTGAATCGTCTTTAGCCAAACGTCTGGCCACAACCAACCGCGCTTACCAGTTGAGATTCGGTTTTATCTTCATCGTGGACGCTTCCGGGAAATCCCGCGCGGAGATACTTGCGATTCTCAAACAGCGCATCCAGAATAATCCGCGGACGGAGTTGCGCGAAGCCGCCGAGCAGCAACGGCGCATCGCGCGGCGCCGGCTCGAAAAACTTTTCGCAGCCGGCGGAGCATGAATTCGCCAGTCTGCGTGGCCTGCAAAAATGGAATGGCAAAAAGTAGAAAGCCAAAAGGAAACTTGAAAATCTCGTGAGCGGCATCACCACACACGTGCTCGACACATCGCAAGGCAAACCGGCCGCCGGCCTCGGCGTCACGCTCGATCGCGCGTCCGCGGGAGAATGGCAGCGCGTGGGAAGCGGCAAGACTGCTGCCGATGGCCGCGCGGCGAATCTGGCGCCGGCCGGCGCGGCGCTCGCTGCGGGGACGTATCGCCTCGTGTTCGATACCGGCGCATATTTTCAAGCTCTCGGCGTCGCTGGATTTTATCCGCATGTCGTCATCGTGTTTGAAGTGCGCGATCCGGCCGAGCATCACCACGTTCCGCTGCTATTGAGTCCTTACGGTTACTCGACGTATCGAGGGAGTTGACGCGCCGATGAAAATGGCGTGGAACTCTTACGGAAAATCGCTCGTCAAGCTCGTGCGCGTCGAGCGGCGCGGCGAACTACACGAGATCGCCGACCTCTCGATTTGCATTCAGCTCGAAGGCGATTTCGCCGCCGCCCACTCCGCCGGCGACAACAGCCACATCACCGCGACCGACACGATGAAGAACACCGTGTACGCGCTCGCTAGCGCCGGTATCGGCGAGATCGAAGAATTCGCCGCGCGCCTCGTTTCTCATTTCCTGCGCATCAATCCAGCGGTGACGAAAGCGACGGTGGATGTTTGGGAAAGCGGGTGGGAACGCATCCCTGTCGGCGGCAAGCCGCACGGCTCGGCATTCGTGCGCGCCGCGAGCGACAAGCGAACCACAGAAGTTTCCGGCACGCGCGAAGCGAGCACCGTGCGCGCGGGCATTGAGGATATGGTCGTGCTGAAAAGCAGTCACTCCGGGTTTGAGGGATATCGCAACGACATTTTCACCACGCTGAAAGAAACCAGCGATCGCATTTTCGCCACCGCCATCCAGGCGAATTGGCTGTACGCGCGGGCGGGCATATCTTACGGCGCAGTCTGGGAAGGCATTCGCCGGACGATACTCGAGACGTTCGCGCAACACGATAGCCGCTCAGTGCAGCACACGATGTACGCGATGGGCGACGCGGTGCTTGCTTCCTTCGACGACGTCTCCGAAATCCATTTCTCGCTGCCCAATAAACATCACATTCCTGTCGATCTTGGACCGTTCGGATTGCGCAACAACAATGAGATTTTTCTGCCGACGGTCGAGCCGTACGGTTTGATAGAAGCGACGTTTCGCCGGTAGCCCAAACCCAAAAATCAGCGTGCCGTTCAGTGCGTTCGGTTCTTCAGAATCTTCAAGAAAGACGCGCCGCGTAGCTCTTCCGCCGTCACGCCGGTGCGGCGTTCGGCTTCGTCTTCGCCGATGGCGCCGCAATTGATCGCGCGCAGAAAGAAATTCAAAAGTCCCTGCCCTGTGGCTGCATCGTCGAAAACGTCGCCGACTAGACTCGCCTTCGCGGCTTTCTCGACAAAATGTTTCAGCCGCTCGGCAGCGGCGTCGAGCCCCTCCAGAAAAAATGCATACACGGCGGCGAAGCGCGTCGGCAATTGCGCCGGATGCAAATCCCATCCCTGATAGAAACCGCCTTCGAGCGAGTGGCGAATATGTTCGACATGCAAGTGCCACGCCCGATGAACCACGGCGCGATTTTCCGCGCGCTGGCGCGGCGTGAGTTTTTTCCCCGACTGGGCGCGGTGCGGCGGCGCGGGCAAAATGTTCGTCGCACCATCTGAAATCCACACCCCGGTTCCGGCGAACGCCACCTGCATCATGTGCTTGGCGAAATCGCAAACCGGATTCGTCATCGTTTGGTACGCGGCAGTAATGCTGCAACTGGCGGTGTAATCGTACGTGCCGAAATGCGCCGCGACGCAGCGTCCGGCGGAAGCGTCAAGAAATCGCGGCAAGTTCGATTCACCGCGCTCATTCATAATCGATTGCGGCGTTTCGATCATCAGCTCAAAGCGCAGCGCGCCGCGTTCAAGGCCCGTCGCGCCCTCGATCGCTTCCAGCAGCGACGCCAGCGCCGCGGCTTGCTCCGGCACAACAATTTTCGGAAGTGTCACGACGAAATTCTGTGGCAGCCGTCCGCGCGTGGCTTCGAGCAAACTGCTGAGAAAAATATCGAGAGTGCGAATGCTGCGCTGCCGCAACTCCGGCGTAAACGGCTTGATGCGAATTCCGATGAACGGCGGCAACGATCCCATGGACATACCGCGCGCCACTTCTTCCGCCGCGCCTTGCGCGTGCAAATCTTCTTCTTCATCGGGACGATTGCCGTAGCCATCCTCAAAATCGATGCGGAAATCTTCAACGGGTTCGCGCTGAAGTTTGTCGCGCACACGGCTGTACACCATCAGCGCCAGCCACGCGGCGGCGCTATCGCGGCGCAAACTTTCAGGATCGGCGGCGAAGCGGCGGGCCAGCCCCCTAGCCTGCGCCGCGGACGCGGGGAGCGTGGCAGCGCCCGCGAGACCGATAGCGCGGGCGAAGGCGATGGGTTCGGCGCCGTACTCATCGAGGGTGCGGCGGGCCACCTCGCCGAGCTTCGGGGCGGTGTCGGCGCGGAAGATATGGGCGCCACCGTAGACCACGTGGACGGGCTGACGGCGGCCGCTTTCGCCTGGATAGCGGCGCGCGAACGAGGCGCTGGCTTCTTCCAGGCGCGACTCGATCTGTTGCGTGGCGGATTGGGCGAGGGACGTCTTCATGATTGCTCCGGAAACATATCTCCGCGAGTCGTGTGCACAAATCTCGTGCGCGAGCGCAGCGACAATTCTAAGGAAAAACTAGATCAAGCAAACTCTCAGGAAAAGTAAAATCAAGTAAAACCCGACGAAGAACGAAATCAAGTGAGCAATGGTAGCAGGTGCCGGGGCAGGGCGCGCAGGGCGACGTGATGTGGACGCGGAGAGACTCGGCGGACGAGCTACTTACACGTTGCAGCAGACCGCGACGCGCGGTCCGCAGCATTGGCCGAAATGCGAAACCCGGAGAGACGATTAGGCGGGGGCGCCCATCGATCGCCGCTGTTGGAAGCATTCGCGGCAATAGACGGGACGTCCCTGCGTTGGGCGGAAAGGAACGGTAGTTTCCTTACCGCACTGCGAACAGGTCGTCTTGGTTTCCGACCGCTGTTGACTGCTTGCCTGGCCCATGCTTTGAGCGCGCTTGGCCTTGCAGTTCTTGCACCGCTTGGGCTCGTTTTTGAAACCCTTGTCGGCGAAAAACATCTGTTCGCCGGCGGTGAAAACAAACTCGGCACCGCACTCGCCGCACTTCAGGACCTTATCGTTATATTCCATGCGTTGCCCCCAGGCTCCCGAGACTTAGAGAACCCGCAGCTTCCCCACCGCCAGCCCGGGAACGCTGGGATTCGCCGGGATTACCTGCGATTCCAGCTCTCGCCGTGAGATGGGGGAGCTGCACTGAAACAACCCAAGGGTTCGGCCGCTTTAATCTTGTTCGCGACGCTGCTTTTTGCGAAGCCGCTTGCGCGACAGCGCCTGCTTAGCCCGACGCTTTTCACCGGGCTTCATGTAATAGCTGTGCTTCTTGATTTCCTTGATGACGTCCTCTTGTTGAACGCGGCGCTTGAAACGGCGCAGCGCGTTTTCCAAGGATTCGCCTTCCTGAATGCTGACTTCGGCCACTGAGAAATCACCGCCCTTTCGGCCTCAAATCAAAATCGAAATACGTTTGGACGTTCCGCACTTTACCCGCAGCGCGTGTTGATTGAGAAATGGCTAAGAATTAGGACCTAATGGTACCTCCTTCTATAGAAACGCGGGCATGCAAGTCAAGCAATGTTTTCCGGAGAGGCGATCCGGGGCAATTCGGCTGTGCGCGGCCCGGGAAGTGGGTGGATCGCCGGGCTGCGAGCAACAGCGCGAACGGCAAAGGAAAAAGCTGGAGGCCTGAAGGCCTCCTCCACATACACCGGGCGGGACGGGGTTCTGGATAGACCAAGAAAAAGCTGGAGGCCTGAAGGCCTCCTCTACATACACCGGGCGGGACAGGGTTCTGGATAGACCAAGTGCATGAACCCGGCGGGCCGGTTTTTTGGACTGACCAAGTACGGAAACGGAGGGCCTTCGGGGGGATAACTTGAATGACACTCCCCCGCCCCCTACCGTGTTTTTTGGAAGTGTTGATTATAAAGGAGTTTAAGTCCTTATTCCCGGAAGTGTTGATTCCAGGAGGCTTTAAGTCCTTTGCGCCAGAAGTGTTGATTCTAGTCGGCTTGAAGTCTTGTGTAATGAAGAGAATAGAGGGATTTTGAGAGATCCTGGAAGTGTTGATTCCAATAGACTTTAAATCTTGCGGAATCAACAGATCCAAGAGATTCGCTGAATTCGGGGGAATGTGCCGGCCAAACGTCCGGGAAGTGACAGGACGTGAAGCGAGAATGGGTGAGAATAAAAGGCGGGCGAGTTGTGGCTGTTCCGAACTCATGCGGAAGCTTAGCACGTTTCTAACCTGTATGTCAATGTTAATTGTATGGTTATTCGAATACTGGCTGTGGAAATTCATTCGAAAACGGCGGCGTTGGGCGGCTGAAATTTGCGCGCTCTCAGGTTTCTATGGGATTGCGATGGACACTGTGGAATGGTAATGAAGAAGAGGAGGCCTTATGTTCTGCCCAAACTGCAAAGCTGAGTATTTGCCCGGCGTTAAGCACTGCTCCGATTGTGACGTGGACTTAGTGGAAAACTTGCCGGCGCCGGGCGGCGGTCCGGCGGAGACGCTTTCCGATGCGGATTTGCGGAGCGTGTGGGGCGGCGAAGATCAGGAGGAGTTCGCTTCCGTTTGCGCGCAATTGAAGGGAGCTGAAATTCCCTTCCGGGTGAATCAGCGCGCCCGGGAATGGGTAACGGGTTTGGGGCAATATTTTGAGATCGGCGTGCCGGCCAATCGCTACGAGCAAGCCAAGGAGATTGTGGGCGGCGACGGAACAGGCAACGCGTCCGCCATAGAGTTGCCGGCCGAGGACGATGAACCGGAGCCGACGGAATCGACTGAGGAATGGGAATCGAAGGCGTGGTTTCCGGAAGACGCATCGGCAGAAATCTGGAGTGGGAAGGGCGAGGAACGGGCTTCGATGATTGAGGCGTCTCTGCGCGAGAACAATATTCGCGCGCGGACGGAGATCGCGGGAAACGGCGCCGGAAAAGTTTTTGTTGTGCCGGACGACGAAGCACGGGCGAAAGAAATTGTGCGCGAGATCGACGACGCGACGCCGCCGAAGTGAGTTGGTGTTAGAAGACAAAGTCCCAGGGCATGCCCACCGACCTGCAACTGATCGTTATTTTGGCAAAAATCTAAAAGGAAAACATGGCGCACCTATTTGATTCACTCGCAATTCGTGGGATCACGCTGGCAAACCGAGTTGCGGTTTCGCCGATGTGCGAATACTCGAGCGTGGATGGATTTGCGAACGATTGGCACCTGGTGCATTTGGGGAGCCGGGCCGTGGGAGGGGCGGGCCTGGTATTTACAGAAGCTACGGCTGTGACGCCGGAGGGGCGAATCAGTCCGGAGGATCTGGGGATTTGGAAAGATGCGCACATCGAGTTTCTTACGCGGATCGTGAAATTTGTGAAGAGTCAGGGAGCGGCACCGGGAATGCAGTTGGCGCATGCGGGACGCAAAGGGAGCACGTGGCGACCCTGGTCGGGCTATGGCGCGATTCCGGTGAAGGATGGCGGATGGGTGCCGGTGGCTCCGAGCGACGTGGCGTACTCAGACGATTACCCGAAACCCGCGGCGCTTTCGGTGGAAGGGATTCGCGGAATCGTTGAGGCGTTCCGGCAGGCGGCGCGGCGGGCGATTGAAGCCGGTTTTCGCGTGATTGAGATTCATGCAGCGCATGGATATCTGCTGCACGAATTTTTTTCGCCGCTCAGCAATTTCCGGAAGGATGAGTATGGCGGCTCATTCGAAAATCGTACGCGCATCGCGCGCGAAGTGGCGACGGCGATTCGCGAAGTGATGCCGGAGAACTTGCCGCTGTTCATTCGCATTTCCGCGACAGATTGGAAAAAGGGCGGATGGGACGTGGAACAAGCGGTGGAACTGGCTAAGCAACTGGCGCCGCTGGGTGTGGATTTGATCGATTGCTCGTCTGCGGGATTAGTGCATGATCAGGAGGTTGTGGCGGGGCCGGGATTTCAGGCGCCGTTTGCGGCGCGGATACGGCGCGACGCGAAGATCATGACCAGCGCGGTGGGATTAATCGAGACGAAAGAACAAGTCGAGGACATACTAGCCAAGGACGAGGCCGACGTGGTTTTCATGGCGCGGGAATATCTGCGCGATCCATATTGGTTGCTGCGGACGGCGCGCGAGTTGAAACAAACGATGAGCTGGCCCGTGCAATACTTGCGGGCGGCTCCGGCGGAATCGCCGGCGAGGAAACCGTTTGAGGGATAATCCCAAACGACCGAAACGATTTAGAGGATGAAAATCACAATTTTGCGTGTCCGGACAGTATTTGCCGCTGGGGCCATCGCGCTGGCTATAGGCGCGATTTCGGCTGCGAACGCGCAAGACGCGTTTGGTCCGGCGAATCCGTTCTACGCGCCGAGCACGCTTCCGTTTCACGCGCCACCATTCGACAAGATCAAGGATGCGGACTATCAACCGGCGATGGAAGCCGGAATCGCGCAGCAGCTAGCGGAAACGCAGAAGATCGCGGACGACGCGTCTGCGCCGACATTTGAGAACACGATTGTGGCGCTCGATAAAACAGGGCAATTGCTGGCCCGCGTGCAATTGGTGTTTCAAGGCATCACCGGGGCGAATACGGACCCGGCGCTGCAGAAGGTGCAAGAAGTGGAAGCTCCGAAGCTGGCCGCGCTGCAAGATGCGATTTTCCTGAATGAAAAGCTTTTCGCGCGTGTGCAGACGATTTACGAGAAGCGCGCATCGCTAAAGCTCGATCCGGAATCGCTGCGGCTGGTGGAATACGACTATCTGGAATTCGTGAAGGCCGGCGCGAAGCTTTCAGCGGACGATCGGGCAAAACTCGAAAAGATGGACGAAGAGGAATCGACGCTTTCAAACACGTTCATGAATAAATTGCTGGCGGCCACAGGCGCGGCGGCTTTTGTGACGCCGGACAAGAACGCGCTTGCGGGGTTGAGCGACGCGCAGATTGCGGCCGCAGCACAGGCGGCCACGGCCCACAAGCAGACGGGCTACCTGATTTCGCCGCAGAACACGACGCAACAGCCGGACCTGACTTTTCTAAGTAATCGCGACACGCGGCAGAAACTCTTCGAGGCTTCCTGGAATCGCACCGAGCACGGCGACGATAACGACACGCGCGCGACGATTGCGCGGCTGGCGCAGCTTCGCGCCGCGAAGGCGCAACTGCTGGGTTATCCGAACTTCGCGGCATGGGACCTGCAGGATCAAATGGCGAAGACGCCGGACGCGGTATTGAAATTCATGGACGCGCTGGCGCCCGCTTCGACGGCCAACGCGGCGAGCGAAGCGAAGGACATTCAGGCCTTGATCGCCGCGCAGGGCGGCGGGTTCCAATTGCAACCGTGGGATTGGAATTTTTATTCCGAGCAAGTGCGCAAGGCGAAATACGATCTGGACGACGCGCAGGTGAAACCGTATTTCGAGTTGAACAACGTGCTGCAGAATGGCGTGTTCTACGCGGCGAATCAACTGTATGGGCTGACATTCAAGGAGCGGCACGATATTCCGGTGTATGACCCGGACGTGCGCGTGTTCGAGGTGATCGACGCGAATGGCAGGCCGCTGGCGCTGTGGTACTGCGATTATTTCCGGCGCGACAACAAGAACGGCGGCGCGTGGATGGATTTTTTTGTCAGCCCATCGAAATTGCTGGGCATGCTGCCGGTGATTTACAACGTGGCGAATTTCAGCAAGCCCGTGGCGGGGCAGCCCGCGCTGATCAGCTTTGACGACGTGACCACGATGTTCCACGAATTCGGGCACGCGCTACACGGCATGTTCGGGGATACGCAGTATCCGAGCTTGTCGGGAACCAACGTGCCGCGCGATTTTGTGGAGTTCCCTTCGCAATTCAACGAGCACTGGGCGAGCGATCCGGCGATTTTCAACCACTATGCGACGCATTATCAGACGGGCGCGCCAATGCCGGCGGAGCTGGTGGCGAAAATCAAGAAGGCGAAAACTTTCAATCAGGGCTACGCGCTTACGGAGATATTGGCCGCCGCGGAACTCGATATGCAGTGGCACATGCTGCCCGCGAGCGCGCCGCTGGAAGATCCCGACGCATTTGAAAAACAGGCGCTGGAAAAAACTCACCTGGCGATTGCGAGCGTGCCGCCGCGCTACCGCTCGAGTTATTTCCTGCACATTTGGGCTGAGGGGTATGACGCCGGCTACTACGCTTATTTGTGGAGCGAGATGCTGGACGATAACGCGTACCAATGGTTTGAAGATCATGGCGGCGCGACGCGCGCGAACGGCGATCGCTTCCGGAGCATGGTGCTATCGCGGGGCAACACCGGGGACCTGGACGAGATTTACGAGAAGTGGCTGGGCGCGAAACCGAGTATTCAGCCGATGCTGAAGGATCGCGGGCTGGCGGAAGGCGATAGCGCGCAGTAGTTTTAGCACACACCACACACGCTCGTCCGGCGCGTGGGGAACCATCGTGTGTTACCGTGCGTCAGCGGCAAGAACGCAAAACAATTAACTCTTGTCCAGAAACACGAACCCCCGCCATTCGTTTGGCTCGATTGAAAGCGGTCGCATGTCATGCCGACTCTCGTTGAGGACGACTTTCGTTTTCTCCGACGCGATGCCGGTGGCGGTATGAATGTTTCCGTCGAGGTCGCTGAGCAGGCGGACGGTACCGCCGGTGCGGCAGATCAGTTTTCCATTGAGAAAAAGTTCGGCTCGGCCCTGGGCATACCGGATCTCGGCAATTTGCCTCGGCGTCACCTTCAGACGATA
>JBAQYV010000043.1:0-1905 GCA_049790315.1 Candidatus Acidiferrales bacterium
CGCGGATATCGTTTGCGCCGCTGGACGCGAATTCGGCTTCGATCGCGCGCGAGGCGTTTTGCGAATCGACGCCGTTCGATGCCGATGACGATTCCGGCTCAATCCCGAGAATCGCTTCGTCGGAAAGGGACGTGATCGAGATCGTATCCGCCGGCGTCGTGACCGTCGCTGTTTGAGACATTACTGAACTCCTGAATTAAAGAACTCTTGTATCAACCAAAGGCAACTTAAAGCACAGGCACAAATACTTTAATTGTAGGCCCGTCTATGATAGAATCCTTACAATTGGTAAAAGCCGATGAATCCTGATGAATTCACAAGGGATAGTCCCGGGCGTCTCGTCAAGATCCAGGACGGAGCTTGGGGCTTCATACCGAATCCCGTGCCGAGGGCGTTTTCCTGTGACACCGCCACGGCCCAACTTCTCGAAAAGGCGGGCCTAGCTCTCGGCGTCTTAAAAGGCGTTACTCAAGCATTGCCGAATCCGCGACTGCTGGTTGAGCCATTTGTCCGTCGCGAGGCCGAGGTATCCAGCCGAATCGAGGGCACGCACGCCAACCAGCGAGACTTGATATTGCTGAAACTGAAGCCAGAAGCTATCGCGGACAAATCCGACGTCCGCGAAGTGGACAACTACGTACAAGCTCTTGGGCGCGGACTGAAACTTCTCAAGAAACTGCCAATCAGTCTGCGGTTCATCCGCGAACTCCACAAGACGCTGATGCACGGCGTTCGCGGTCGGGATCGAAGGCCAGGGGAATTTCGCCGGCTCCAAAACTTCATCGGGCGGCGAGGACAAACGCTGGCTAACGCTCGGTTTGTTCCACCGCCGACGACAGAACTGAACGCATGTTTAGACGATTTTGAAAAGGCCCTGCACGAACCCAGCGAAATTCCGTTCCTAATCCGGCTCGCCCTAGTTCATTACCAGTTCGAGGCCATTCATCCATTTGAAGATGGCAACGGGCGCGTTGGCCGCCTGATGTTGCCCATCATGCTGTGCGCGAACGGAATGCTTCCAGAACCACTTTTGCAATTGAGCGCGCATTTTGAGAAACGGCGCGATGAATATGCGGATCTCTTGCTCGCGGTGAGCCAGCGCGGCGCGTGGCTGGACTGGGTAAAGTTTTTCTTAAGCGGCGTCGCGGACCAAGCAACAAAATCCGTCGAGTTATCACAAGGGCTTCTGCGCTTGCGCGAAACGTACCGGACCCGGATCGGAAAGATGAAGGGATCCGTTCAAGCTCTGCTGCTCGTAGACGCGCTTTTCGAGGTGTACCCGGGGCTCACCATACGAAACGCCGAGGAATATCTCGGTGTGACGTATCCCACAGCGAAGGCCGCCGTCACGAGGCTGCTAGCCGCTAACATTTTGACTCGACCGCCAGCGACCGAGCGATACAACCGCGCCTACTTTGCCGAAGAGATTCTCAATTTACTGGAAAGCGATTAACTGCGCGTTGTGCGTCATAGCGGAAGCGCTCCTTCCGCGATTCAAATGCGAATTGACCATAAGATCGTTTATTTCTTCACATGACTGGCCATCGCGATCGACGCGGCGGATTGTTGCTGCGCGATCAATGCGCGTTCGTGCGCGGCGGCGTGGGCGCGGACATTTGCGAAGCCGAGCGGATTTTCCATGCGCGCGGCTTGGCCGGTCTCGCTCGATGCCCAGCGGCGGATTTCCTCGAGCTCCGTGGCGTGATCGTCGAGGAGATCGTCGACCGGAATCGACGGCAGTACGATTTCGCCGGCGATCACTTCGCTATCGCCGGAGGCTGCGATCGTGGCCGGCGACGGCAGCGCGGCGGAGTTCTGTGGATTATTGTCCAGCATTCCGATTCCCTTTCCGCGCGATCGCGCGATGTGTTTTCGGTTATGTAGCGGAGGCCTTTAGGCCTCCAC
>JBAQYV010000044.1:0-11969 GCA_049790315.1 Candidatus Acidiferrales bacterium
TGCTCGTCCACTTGCCCCGCGGAATCGAACGCCGCGCGAATCGCTTTGGGCGTAATTTCATTGAACATCACGCGAAATATTTTCTTCCGCATGTCTTTCGGCACGTCGGCCGCCACCGGTGGCGCGATCGCCTTATCTTCCGCTTGTTCCGCCGCTGTGCGCCTTCCTCTTCGACCCCATCGATTCACCGCGGGCACATATCCATCGAAGAGGTCGCCCTTCGACATCGTCAGAACTTCCGTCAAATGCGCGCAGATCGCTTCGCCTTCGCGATCGGGATCGGCAGCCAGATAAACCGCGTCCGCAGTCGACGCCGCTTTCCTTAAATCGTTCACGACTTTATCTTTGCCGGGAATCACCACGTAAGTCGGCTCAAATATTTTCGCCGGATTGTATGGACGCACTTTCACTTCCGGCTTTTTCTTGGCGCTCGCGCGTCTCTTGGTTTTTTTCTTCGCGGGCTTATCGGCATCCGGCGGCAGAACGATGCCGATGTCCTTCTTCGGCAGATCCATCACGTGGCCAATGGAGGCCTTGACGCTGAAATTGCGCCCCAGATATTTATTGATCGTCTTGGCCTTGGCCGGTGATTCGACGATAACGAGCGATTTTCCCATTGGCCTGTTGTAAACCTAAATGCGGTTCGAAGATAGCTCTGTGTCCTTCTAAGCACCGCGCCCCGCGCGTTTCCGCTTACTACCTTTGACGCCGCGAACGACAGTGGCGTTGGATGATGCGCGATTCAAAAAGGGTTCAAGACCAACGGGAAGGGACACATTCAGTCTACATGGTTTGTCAAGCGCGCGCGTCGCCGCGGGCCATCACAATCGAATCGAGCGTTCTCACGCAAGACTCGTCATTCGATCGCGAGCAGCGCTCACCGTGCGCCATAATCGACTGCGGGCCCTACTTCGAGCCCGCCACATTAATGTAGAATCGGTGCGCGAATTCGGGCGGCAACCGAATGAAGACAAAAATGAAACTCGATCTGCTGGCAATTGCTCCGCATCCCGACGATGTCGAACTGACCTGCGGCGGCACGCTGCTCAAAATGGCCGGCGCCGGCTATCGCACCGGCATACTCGATCTCACCGAGGGCGAAACCGGCACGCGTGGCACACCCGCGGCCCGCCTGCGCGAAGCCGCGCGCGCCGCGAAACTCCTGGGCGTCGCCGTCCGCCGCAATCTCTCGTTGCCCGATGCGCATCTCCGAGTTTGCGACGAGTACAAGGAAGCCATCGCCAAAATCATCCGCGAATTCGAGCCGCACACCGTGATTCTTCCGTACTGGGAAGGCCGCCATCCCGATCACTACACCGCCGCGACGCTGGGCTATGAGGCGTGCTTCATAGCCGGCCTGAAAAATTACGCCATCGAGGGTGAGGCCTTCCGACCATCGAAAATTATCTACGCAGCCGCATATTCCGACGTGAAACCCACCTTCGCCGTGGACATCACGAAGTATTACGATCGCCGCCGCCGCGCAATCCTCTCCTACGCCTCGCAGTTCGATCCACCCGCACGCGAAAAGCGCGCGCAAGCGGCGCTTGAGAAGAGGGTCGCCCTCCCGCTCGATCAACTTGAGCAGCGCATGAGCCTGGTCGCGCGCCACTACGGCGCAATGATCGGTGTGCGATACGCCGAAGGCTTCGTGGTGAAGGAAGTTTTCCAGGTGGACGATGTCGTGCGTATGCCCGTCCGTTCGATGTAAGCGCTCGATGCAAGTGCGCGCTCCACTCACACCAGCGCGCGCAGAAATTGTTTCCCCGGCAATTGCCGTACCACGCCGCGCATTTCCATTTCGCACAGCGCCGCCAACACCTCCGACGAATTTAGGCCCGCATTTTCAACTAGCTCATCCACGTGCACACTGGCGTCGGCTTTGAGCAGCGAATAGATTTTGCGCTCGATCTCGCCCATGGCTTGCTCAACCAGCAATTCGCGCTCCTTCGCCGGCGCTTCCTCGACGGGAAACAATTCCGTGCGCACCGGCGTCGGCAATTCTTCGATCACGTCTTCCCATCCGGCCACAAGTTTCGCGCCTTGGCGAATCAATTGGTGCGGTGCGAAGCTCATCGGCTCGGTCACATTGCCCGGCACAGCGTAAATTTCCCGGCCGAATTCCATGCCCAGCCGCGCCGTGATTATCGAGCCGGAATATTGCTCGCCCTGCACAACCACAGCGCCTAGCGCCAGGCCGGCGACGATTCGATTGCGAATCGGAAAATTTTCCGGCGCGGGATGCGTGCCGAGCGGAAACTCCGAAATGATCACGCCGCGCTTCTCGACTTCTGCGTACAACTTTTTATTCTCTTTCGGATATTGAACGTCGATTCCCGTCCCCAAAACCCCAATCACGCCGCCTCGCGACGCCGCGCAAGCCCCGCGTTGCGCCGAAGCATCGATCCCGCGCGCCAAACCGCTCGCGATCACCAGACCCCGCGCCGCCAAATCGCGTCCCAGCCGTTCAGCCACCTGATTGCCGTACGGCGTCGGCCGGCGCGTCCCGACAATCGCAATCACATGCCGGTTAAGCACACTCGCATCGCCGCGCAAATAAAGCAGCGGCGGCGGATCGTAAATCGAGCGCAGCAACTTCGAATACGCCGGTTCATCCCAGTTCAAAAGTTGTGCGCCAATTTTCCGCAGTTCGGCCAGTTCTTTTTCCGCCGCCGAGAGAGCGCGCTGGCCGTGAATCGCTTGCGCTACCGGCGCGGGAATCCGGCACGCTTCAAGCTCCGTCAAACTTGCGCGAAAAATGTTTTCTGGTGCGCCGAATTTTCCGAGCAGCCGCCCGATCAGCCGCGCGCCCAGTCCGGGCGTCAGCCCAAGTGCCAGCCAATACAGGGAAGCGTCGAGTTCCACGGCCGCGACACTAACCGCGTGTTGGCCGAACTGTCAAGTCTGCGCTCGATTACTCAAGCAGATAGGCTGAATGCTGTCGCCGCGTTCCCGCGCTGGCCGGCCGTCCATTAACCCCGAATCAGCCCAACCTTCACCAGTTCCGCGCGAAGCCCCGGCGGATCCGTGAACACGATCCCGTGCATGCCCAGCGCCCTCGCGGCCTCCACATTCAGTCTACGGTCGTCAATATACACGGCGTGCGCCGGATCGATCGCGAACCTCTCCAGGAACAACTGAAAGATTCGCGTATCGGGCTTCACCATTCCCTCGTCGCCGGAAACCAGCGTCTCGCGAAACCATTCCAGAAACTTGAATCGCCGCTGCGCCACGGGGTACGTTTCCGACGACCAATTCGTCAGCGCATACAACGGAACTCCGCCGTCTCGTAGCTCCGCCAAAATCTCTACGCTGCCGGCGATCGCCCCGCCCAGCATCTCCTCGTAGCGATCCACCCACGCGTCGATCAATTTCGCCTTGCTCGGATGCTCCGATTTCAATAAAGCGCTAGCCTCGGCAAACGTGCGCCCGGCGTCTTGCCGCTCATTCCACTCCGCCGTGCAAACGTTCGCCAGAAAATCCTCCATCGCCGCGTCATCTCCGCCAAACAGCTTGCGATATAAATGCCGCGGGTCCCAATCAATCAGCACTCCCCCGAGATCGAACACCGCTACAGAGCGATTGGTCATCATGGAAATAATTCTATCGAACGCAGGCGCGCTGCGGGCGGGAATCCGGAAAGCCGTTGAGACGCCAGCAAGAGAAGCGTATGATGCGCCAACCCGAGGGAATTCCGACTTAGCCACGATCAGAGAGGCACAACATGCGGTCCATTGAAGCATTGCGCCCCGCGCAGGTTGGCCACGCGTTTCTCCGCAACACCAAACTTAGGCGCCTTCTGGCCCTTGCGGCGCGACTCTCACTGGCCGGCATCATTTTCTTGTTCCCCGCAGCGCGACGCGAATTCGCAAACGCGCAGGAAATGGCGCCCGGACCTCAGCACCAGGATGCGCAGCCTCCCGCGACGCCGCCTTCGCAATCTCCCGAATCCTCAGCGCCTCAACCGGCGGCTGCGCAGTCCCCAGCGGCCGAGTCCGCGCCCGAGCCCGCGCCCGAGCCGTTCGATCCCGCCATTTTTCAGAAAACGGTACCAGGCGATCAGCTCACATTTCTGAGCAGCATCGACGGCCAGCAAACAAACGTCGTCATCCGAAACAAGGCCTACGCCAAATTGCTGCGTAGCGTGGTGCCCGACTGCCTGTTTCACCTCGGCACCGACATGCCGGTCTCCGGCGCTCTCGAATTTGCCCTGGGCGGCAAGCCCGTGCCGGCTCAAATCCGCGACGGGCGATACGTAATGGTGTCCAGCCTGGTCGATATGTCCGTCAAGGCTCGTGGATTCCTGTGGATCGATATGCAGACCGGCATCGCCCTCGGCGGAATTTATTTTCGCCCGTACAATGGCGAACCCACGCCGACGCTTACAATTTTTTCCCGGCAAGTGAAAGAAAAATCCCTCGAGATGAGCCAGCTTCCGCCTGCCTTCGTGGCCGACCTGGCTCAGTGGTCCGGTCCAGCCCACATCCCGCCCGTGGAGACGCGCTATTTCATCACCGGTTCCGACGAAAAAATTCTTCTCGCGCACGATGAGGATTATTGCGTCGCTGCGCCTGGATACCCCGATCCCGACGAGGACACTTGCGAACAAATGAACGCCGATGCCGCCGACACCGACATGACCGCGGCCTACTATCTCGAGCAAACCAATCACATTCCAAATTCCACCGAGCGGACGATCACCGGTGACGAACAGGTCTCATGGATACAAATCCGCGACGACACCTGCCGCGCGGACGCCGACCCTCTCCGCTGCCACATCCGCATGACGCGCGAACACACCCGCGTCATCGTTCACCGCGCTGCGCCACCGCCGCACATGCCCCATCATTGATGTTGCCGGGAATGTCTTCCCGGATGGCGGCGCGGAATTCTTCGTGACTCCAGCGTACGCCGCCGAACTTTCGGCGATTCACATTTCCGATTGCACGTCGTCTGTGCGGCCCGCGCTGGTTGGCGCCTGAGCGGCCGGTCTGTCGCGCGGATCCCATGCCCGTACTACGTTGCGTTGGTGAAGAAACGAATTACGTAGATCACTTCGCGCGACGGCCGCACTGCGCCCGGCGCCGTTCCCGGTCCGCACGAACACTGTGCCGCCGCGGCCTTGTTCGCGCTATCGAGCGCGGCCTGATTCAATTCCTCCGCCGTGCTCGCAAGAATTTCAGATTCAGCCAGTTGGCCGCCCTTCCCGGTGATCCCCGTCACCACCACGATCTGCGATCCGCGCGGCGAGTTCATCGCTTGCGTACTGAAATTTGAGGGCAGACCGCCAATCGCATAAATTTCGGGGCCCTGCGTAGACGGCCCCGCCCCCAGCGCCGTAAGCCCCTCGCCGCTGAACATCGCGCTGCTCGGCCCAATGGGATCTGTCACGCTCAACGTTCGCGCTTCCACCACCGTTCGTCCCGCTTCCGCAATTGTGAATTCGCTGGGAATGATCTTGTCGTGAAAATGAATGCTATCCGAATAAGCGTAGTGGTAATAAATTCCGGGCACGGGAGAGTAAGTCGCCAGCAATCCCGTGTTCGAGTCGATGCAATACTCGTACTCATTCCAATTGCGCGCGCCCGTAGGCGTTCGCTTGCCCACACGATGAGCAATTAGAACGCACTGAAGCTCCGCGCCATTCAATGTGCCGCTCGCCGTGCGCACCGACGCGTGCTCATGAATCCACGTGTACTGAAAAAAAATCGCGTCTCGAACTTCCGCCAGCCGCAAAGGAATGGCGTTCGTCGGCCGGTTGCTCGATAACAGGCTGTCCTTCGTCAGAAAAATCCCCGAAAACGAAGGTCCATCGGCCGTCCAGCGATAAATATCTCGACCGGGGGAAATATCTTCGATGGCCCATTCCGCGCTCGACCCTGTGGCGGGATCGATCGACGTAAAAATTGTGTTCAGGTCGTAGGGCTGCGCGCGCACATTCGAAAGATTCCGCGCTTTCTCAAGCAAGCTCAGTGCGCCCGCGCGCTGCGCGCCATCGTCGGCCGCCTGCGCCTCGCCCGTCACTAGTTCCAATGGATCGTTCGGCACCGCCGGCGCGCCAATCGACTCGGGTGAAATTCGCCCATAAGGCGGCACAGGGAACGGTACGCCTGTCGCGGGAACCGGCTCCTGGGCCCACAATGCGCTCGAAAACAATAGCGCCGCCGCGACCCAACAAAACCAGCGAAGCGTCATGGCACGCGACCTCGCCCGCAAAATAATTGTTCGATTCCTGCCTTAACCCCTAAACCAACGGAATCCTAACTCCGCCACCAAAGCCACGCAAGTTTTCGGTTCGGCGAGCGCTCGTCACCAGGAAGCGCGCTCGGAATGGGATCGGAACAGGAGTGCCGGTCCGGCGGCGACGAAACCAGCGAGATCAAAACTAACCATTCGGCCCGGAACCATGGGCGAACAGGACTTCTTCCGCCCGCGCCGCGAGATTGGGAACCAGCCAGCGAAACAGCAACGTAGCCGCAAATCCGCCGAGAAATTGCGCCACCGTGAACCAGGCAACGTCTGTCGGCCGTATTCCCGCAAATGTGTCACTTAGGCATCGCGCAATCGTAACCGCTGGATTCGCAAACGATGTGGACGCGGTGAACCAGTAGGCCGCCGTGATGTAAGCGCCCACGGCGAAAGGCACGGCGCTCGACCGCAATCGCGAACATCCCCAAATCACCGACATTAAGCCGAAGGTCGCCACGAATTCACTGAACACTTGACTCGGTCCGCTCCGGACATGACGCGAAAGAGAAAATGGTCGCAATCCAAACATCATGTGCGCCACCACCGCCCCGGAGATTCCACCGAACACTTGGGCAGCTATGTAGTGCGGAGTTTCCCTCCAACGCAATCCGCCCTCCAAAGCGTCCATGATCGTGACGACCGGATTGAGATGTGCGCCGGAAATTCCACCGAACGCGAAAATCAAAGCCACCAGTGCCGCGCCCGTCGCAATCGTATTTGCGAGCAGTGCCACGGCCACATTCCCGCCGGCCAGGCGCTCTCCCATAATCCCGGAACCCACGACCGCCGCCACAAGGAATGCGGTGCCAATAAATTCGGCAACGACGCGACGCGCGAGCGATGCTTTCATTCGTGTCCGATGCGATCGATTTCTTTTTTGATGGCAAGCGCGTCGAGACTGGCAAGCGGCAGACACAAGAACAGGCTGATTCGCCGATCGAGAATCATGAAGGCGTCGCGGAACGCCTTTTCAATGTGCTCGGGCGTGCCGGTCGCCGCCACAGGGTCAGGTACGCCCCAATGCGCGGAGATCGGCTGGCCCGGCCAAATCGGGCAAACTTCCTTGGCCGCGTTGTCGCACACAGTGAAAACAAAATGGAGTTGCGGGGCGCCGGGCTTGGCGAACTCATCCCAGTTCTTGCTACGCGCGCCATCCGTGGGCAGACCTGCAATCTCAAGTTGTCGCAGCGCTTGCGGGTGAACTCGCCCCGTTGCATGGCTCCCCGCGCTATAGGCGGTGAAGTTTGGTTTGCCTTTCCGATTCATAATGGCTTCCGCCATGATCGACCGGGCTGAATTTCCCGTGCACAGAAATAAAACGTTGTAGTGTCCTTGCATCCCGAAGTTCTCCGTCAAACTAGTTGCAGCAGGTAGGGCCGCAGCAGGCTGCGTCTTTCAAGCTGGCGGGTTTGACGGCGCGGATGAACGCGCTCATGAACTTGCCCTCCATCTGCGCCGCCAGCGCATCCACGTCCAAGCCCTCGCCAGCCAGGAATTCTCGCGCGTCTTCCGCACGATAAATGCGCGTCGGCTCGATTTCGACGTGCTCAAATCCGGCGCCCGCCAATTTGCGGCGATATTCATTCTCGTCAAGCGCCCCCGCAATGCAGCCGACCCACAGCAGCACGCTCTTGCGAATTTCAGGCAGAATTTCGCCGCGGGTCACAACGTCGGACACCGCGAAGCGCCCTCCCGGCTTCAGGACTCGAAAAGCTTCCCGGAGCACACCGTCTTTGTCCGCCGAAAGGTTGATCACGCAGTTTGAAATCACTACGTCCACGGAATCATCCGGCAGGGGAACGCGCTCGATTTCCCCTTTCAAGAACTCGGCGTTTCCGACCCCAGCTTTCCTCTTGTTTTCATTTGCCAGCGCCAACATTTCGTCCGTCATATCGAGACCGTAGGCCTTGCCGGTTGGTCCCACTCGCTTCGCTGAAAGCAGAACGTCAATGCCGCCGCCCGAGCCCAGATCGAGGACTACCTCACCGGGTATCAATTTCGCCAGTGCCGTCGGATTCCCGCACCCGAGCGAGGCCAGCATTGCCTCCGCGGGAATTTGACCCGCCTGCGAAGCGTCATAAAGATTGGAAGTAATGGGGTCCGTACCTGAGCCTGTTGCTGGAGTGGCTCCGCAGCATGCGCTTCCGCCGCGATTCACTCGCAGCGCTGCCTGCCCATATTTTTCCTTCACGGCATCTTTCACATCTTCGCCACTCATAGCCTTGCTCCTATTTGCATATCTGAACCACGTCTCGCGGCCTCACCGCCTTATTTCGAGTGCAGCACTCCGCATACAAAAATTGCAGCACCTCCTGCAGCGCCTCCGTGTTAGCCGTGTAATGAAGAAACGTACTTTCGCGGCGCACCAGCACCAAGTCTTCGTTCCTAAGTTTGTCCAGATGGTGAGACAGCGTCGAACTCGGAATCTCTAGTTCAGCCTGAATCTCTCCCACTACGAGACCTTCCGGATGAGCTGAAAGCAGCAATTGCATAATCCGCAGCCGCGGCTCCGTCCCCATCGCCGAGAACATGTCGGCGTATCGGGCCACTTGCTCAGTATTTTTCTTATTCGCAGCGACCATAGTATTTCGATATTTGCAGAAGTATAGATCTATGTCAAGTGCGGACGGCCCATTCTGCGGGTTTTGGTTTTTTGCCTGCCTCGCGCGGACAATTTCACCTTTGGCCATCGCCGCGAAGCAACGCGGCGCGTCCGTCGGGCTGCGCTCTGTGCAGCCGCGGGTGGCGCATCCTTTGCGCAACAAAGGGTGGGGGCCTTTGACGTGTTCTCTGCGATCACCTCGACCCACTCGCGGTCGCCGTCACAGTCCGAATAGCCACCGGAACGACGATCCCGACCATTAAGTCATCCGCGATCAAGAGTATTCGAATACTAACTGATAGATACTTATTGACGTGAAGTAACCATCCGTGCTAAACTGTTGTATGCGTCTGATACATCCTTCCCCGATCACCATCGCGCCCAAGAACTTTCTGCGTATCTTGCGCGCCTGCCCGCCGAAGCATTCCCGGACGTGGGCCAAAATACCTTCTCAAATCCAGCCATTCGTGCAACTCGCACCACTCAACCCTTCCAGAATCAACAGTTCCAGGATTTTGCCAATTTCCTGCATCCCTCTCATTACAAATAATTTGAACTCCACTAGAATCAACACTTCTGGGAATAAGGACTTAAAGTCTAATTATTTCAACACTACCGGCTCAAAGGACTTAAAGTGGTTTAGAATCAACACTTCCAAAAAACAGGGGAGGGGGGGCCCTGCGGCTGCCGCGCGACTCTCCGGTCGAAACTCCGATCGGATTTCGATCTTCGTGCAGCCATCGCGCAAGCTTCGCTCTATCGCGTCGAGCGCATCCAACCTTAGAGGGATGCGGGCACTGCCCGGAGCGGTCTCTACTTCCAGATCGCCGGAACTTAACGCCCGTCGTGGATATGATATAGTTCGCCTGCTGAAACGGGACATTGCCATGAGCAAACTACGCGTCTCCGTCGTCGAGTTTCTGAACACCGCACCGCTGGTTTGGGGTTTCACTGACGGCCCTCTCGAGGGCCGCTACGATCTTTCCTTCGCTGTACCCTCTCGTTGCGCTGACGATCTGCGCGCCGGCCGCGTGGACATCGGAGTGATTCCGGCCATCGAGTATCAACGCATCGAAGACCTCGTGATCCTGCCCGGCATGGCCGTGGCCGCGCGCAGCGAAGTGCGTAGCATCCTGGTGGTCGCGCGGAGGCCGATCGATCGCGTGAAACGCTTCGCTCTCGATCGAAATTCGCGCAGTTCGATTGCGCTGGTGCGATTGCTGTGCCGCGGTCTATGGGGCATCGATCCGGAATTTGTGGAAACCGCGCCCGATCCGGCCGCCATGTTAGCCGATGCCGATGCCGCTCTTTTGATCGGCGATCCGGCGCTGCGCGTGCGGTTGAAAGTGGATGCCCTGGCGGATAAAACGCCCGGCGAAGGCGGCTGCTGCGGAGGCACTGACGACGAGCAACCGGTGTTCGGTGTCGACACGCTATTTGTTTACGACGTTGCGCAGCAATGGCATGAGATGACGGGACGCTCCTGCGTCCTCGCGGTTTGGGCCGCGCGGCGCGGCGTTGTCACGCGCCAGGTGATGGCCGATTTCGAGGCCTCCAAGGAATATGGCCTGTCGCACATTGGAGACATCGCCGAGGGCGCGGCGCTCAAACTCGATTTGCCGCCTCGCGCGCTCGAAACTTATCTGCGTGAAAATATCGATTACTCGCTCGACGACGAAAATCTCGCGGGCCTCGACTTGTTCTATCGCCTGGCCGCCTCCGCAAAATTGATTCCCGACGAGCGCCCGATCGAATTCGCCGTCGCGCCAGCATCTATTGCGCGGGCAGCGCGATAGATGCTGGCCGAGCGAAAGTCCCCGGCAAGGGGAGCTTTCGCGGTAAAAATGTCGGTTGCGCGCGCCGCGCGCTAGCAGAAAGAGAAAAAACAGCAGATGGGGATTTCTTCACAGGAAGCGCTCGATCTATTTCGCTCCGACGACCTGATCGGCATCGGGATGGCGGCCATGGAAGTGCGCCGCAAAAAAACCGATCCGCGCGTGGCCACCTACCAGATCGATCGCAACATCAATTACACCAATTTCTGCACCGAATATTGCTCGTTTTGCGCGTTCTATCGCCCGCTCGGCTCCAAAGAGGGATACCTGCTTTCGTTCGAGTCGATCTACGAAAAAATCGAGGAGATGATCGCGCTCGGCGGCACCGGAATCCTGTTGCAGGGCGGGCTGCACCCCGATCTGCGCATCGAGTATTACGAAAATTTGCTGCGCTCGCTGAAAGCGCGTTTCCCGAGCGTCCACTTGCACTGTTTTTCCGCGCCTGAAATTCTGTGCATCGCTGAAGTTTCGGGCCTTTCCGTGCGCGACACCATCGCGCGCTTGATGGCCGCGGGTCTCGATTCCATTCCCGGTGGCGGCGCCGAAATTCTCGACGACGAAATTCGCGCCCGCATCTCGCGTCTGAAGTGCACCGTCGACGAATGGATCGAAATGCATCGCATCGCTCACTCGCTCGGCCTGCGCACCACCGCCACCATGATGTTCGGTTGCGGCGAAGAGTACCGCCACCGCGTGAATCACCTCGAACGCATCCGTCAAATTCAGGATGAAACCGGCGGCTTCACCGCCTTCATTCCCTGGATGTTCGCGCCGGAAAATACGCCGCTCGGCAAAAAAGTGCCCGAAGCCACCGCGTTCGATTATTTGAAAACCCTGGCCATCAGCCGTCTTTATCTCGACAACATTGACCACATTCAATCCAGTTGGCTCACACCCGGAATCAAAATCTGCCAATTGGGTTTGCAGTTCGGCGCCGATGATGTCGGCAGCATTCTGATTGAGGAGAACGTCGTCTTTGCAGCCGGGGTGCGCAACCGCACCAATGAAGCCGAGCTCCGACGCATCATTTTTGATGCAGGCTACACTCCCGCGCAGCGCGACACGCTATACCGCTCTTATAGTTTGAAGTCTTAGCGCGGATTGAAATCTCAGGCTTGCTTGAAGTTTCAATTCGAGTTGAAGTCCCAGCTCTTTGAAAACTTAGCCCGGAATCGGTCTTCGGATCGGCTCGACCGTCACAATCACTTCGTCGCCCTCACCGAGTTCGAGTGGCATCACCGGAATCAGCGCACCGCCTGCGTACCGCGCGCGCGTGCGAATCG
>JBAQYV010000045.1:0-35941 GCA_049790315.1 Candidatus Acidiferrales bacterium
GATCGGGCAGATTTTCGTACCCTGGCGCGAGATCGTACGATTGGCGCCTGGTGTAGAAAGCGACGGGAGATTGAAACAAGTGTCCGCCGATATCGACGAGATAACCGCTTGCGTGAGCGCCTGAGCCAATTACCCAGTCAATGCGATAGTCGCTACTGTCCCCCGCATTCTGCCAATGCTGCCAATAACCTGTCGGCATCGAACGCATGGTGATTGTTGAGCCCTGAGCGCTGACCGTGCCTTCCGGTTCCTGGCCGGCGCGTCGCAAGGAGTGCGCCATAGCTGTGCGGGCATAGCCTTCAACTTCGGCAGGATGGCAGGAGAAACATCTACTGGCGCCGGTGGGCTCGGTCGGCAGAGACAACGCAAGCAGTTGGGCGTCGTTCTTCGGCAGGGCGCTGGCGGCAGATTGGCCGCGTCCGGAACTGGCGGTACTGAGGCAGATCAGGCTGGTTGCCACACATAGACAGAGGATTTGTACTGCGGGTACGCGATGAGATCGCCGAACCATTCGGCGAAACTTATTGAGAGAACGGGATAAGGCCGCGCTTCATTCTTTGCCTTCGGCTGCGGTCTGCGAATCGAGCTTTAAGTTGGAACCCGATTTCACCTGATTGTTGCTTGGCGGAAACGTTGTCGAATTGCGAAGAATTAACTGCGTCTTGAGAACATATTCCGTTCCGGTTGCTGTGGGGGCTTCCCTTTTCACTTCTTTGAGAAGGGCGTTAAACGCAAGAGTCGCCAATTCCACCTGCGACATTTGAATCGTGGTTAGCGGAGGAATCATGAAGTCTGCCAATCGCGTATCGTCAAATCCGACCACAGACAATTCCTGAGGCAGCGCGATCCCCAGTTCGAAAGCCTCTCTCATCACGCCGATAGCGGTCATATCGTTTGAGCAGAGCAGAGCCGTGGGACGCTCCCGAAGTTTGGAAAGGCTCTGCAGCGCGCTTTTTCCCCCTTCCAGCCTGTGGTCTCCCTGGACAATGTATTCGGGCCTTACTTTCAGGCCGATCTCACGCATCGACTCGTCAAACGCATCTCTTCGGGCGACGGCGGAGCGCAGCTTGAGCGGCCCACTCACAAAACCGATGCGTTCGTGACGCATCGCCGCCAGGTGTTGGACGGCCTGGCGAATTCCGTGCGCATAGTCGACGCGGATGTTACTGACACGCGGCGCCTTGGGCCCCACGTCAACGAATACCAACGGCAAATTCCGAAACCGGAGATGCTCCAGGAGTTCATCTTCCATTCCGAACGTAAGGATCGCGACCCCGTCCACACGCCCCTCAATCATCCTGCGAACAGCGAGTTCCATACGTTTTGGGTCGTGAATCGTAGAGGTCAGAAGAATTTCGTAATTTTGTTCGACAGCGAGTGTCTCGAAAGTCTGGACAATTTCAGGAAAGAAAGGGTTTGTGATTTCAGAGACGATCAATCCAAAGACGCGGCTTCGCCCGGAGACCAGGGCACGGGCTTGGCGATTAGGGTAATAGCCGAGTTCGGCAATCGCTTTCCAAACACGCTTGGCCATCTGCGGATCAACTGTCGCAACCTGGTTGACCGTGCGCGATACTGTAGCCGTCGATACTCTGGCTCGTCTGGCGACGTCGCGAATGTCCACTAGTCCTCTTAGCCCCGGAAAACGCCCGCCGACAGTATACGCTATCCCAAAGGCCTGACAACCGCTGCACCGGCTGCCAGAGGTTCAGTCCCAGCCTTACGGCCGTACTCGGTTCTCTATTGACAAGGCACAGTTCTCTATTGAATAGGGCCGCGGATAAAGAGAGGAGGTTTGGAATACAGGGGCCAAGACTGCCATTCGCCACACTTGCAAACCCAAGAAGAGCATGGTAAACGTTTACCCAAGTTGCTCCCGGATTTTGGCGTATATGCAAAACTTCAAGGGGACGATTCATGACCCGACCTTCCGCCGCTCTTCTAGCCTTCTTGGCGTGCCATGTCTAACAATAGAAAAATGACGATGGGAGTGATCGTGGGGAACCGCGGTTTCTTTCCCGATCATCTGGCGAAGACCGGGCGGGAAGAAATTATCCGCGCATTGCAGGCCGCGGGTATCGAGGCCATCGTGCTCGGGCCCGAACAGAGCAAGCATGGAGCGGTGGAGACCTACGAAGAGGCAAAACGGTGTGCTGCGTTGTTCAGGTCGAAAGCAGATGCCCTAGACGGCGTAGTTGTCACTTTACCGAATTTTGGAGATGAGCGCGCCATTGCGGATACGCTGCGTCTGGCGCGTTTGGATATACCCGTTCTGGTGCAAGCCACGCCGGATACGCAGTCAAAGATGACGATCACGCACCGTCGCGACAGTTTTTGCGGCAAAATGTCGGCTTGTAACAATTTAAAGCAGTATGGCATTCCTTATTCCCTCACCAAGCTCCATACCGAGGCTCCGGATTCGCCAGAGTTCGGTAAGGACATCGAGTGGTTTGCCGCCGTCTGCCGGGTTGTGAAGGGCCTGAGGAACCTGCGCATCGGCACTCTGGGCGCGCGCCCAGCGGCCTTCAACACCGTGCGGTATAGCGAGAAATTGCTCGAGGCTAGCGGGATTTCCGTCGAAACCCTTGATCTTTCGGAGGTTCTCGGCCGCATCAGCCGGATGAAGGATACCGATGAAGCCGCCGTGCAGAAATTGCAATCCATTCAGCGGTATGTAACGACCAAGGACATTCCCCATGCCGCGTTGCTGAAGATGGCCAAGCTTGGCGCCGTGGTCGATCAGTGGATGAGAGCCACGGACGTACAGATCAGCGCAGTGCAGTGCTGGACTTCGCTTGAAGAAAACCTCGGTGTGGTGCCCTGCACTGTGATGAGTATGATGAGCGAATCGCTGCTCTCAAGCGCATGCGAGGTGGACGTGTGTGGCGTGCTGGGTATGCACGCATTGCAACTGGCTTCCGAAACCCCTAGTGCGCTACTCGATTGGAATAATAATTATGGAAGCGACCCCAACAAGGCCGTTTGCTTTCACTGTAGTAATTTGCCCAAGCACTTCTTCAACGAAGTCAGAATGGATTACCAAGCGATTATCGCCGGCACCGTGGGGATGGAGAATACATTTGGAACGTGCGTGGGAAAGGTCAAAGCTGGAGCCATGAGTTTCGCCCGATTCTCGACGGACGACACCGCGGGCAAGATTCGCGGCTATACCGGCGAAGGAAAGTTTACGGATGATCCGCTGGAAACATTTGGCGGCGCGGGCGTGGTTGAAATTCCAGGAATGCAGAGGCTGCTGCGTTATATTTGTGAAAACGGATTCGAGCACCACGTGGCCGCCAATTTTTCCTCAGTGGCCGCCGCGGTGCACGAAGCCGCCGCGCGTTATCTAGGCTGGGAAATGTACGCGCACGTCGGGTAAAGGTTCTTCTTCTGCGGCGAGTCTAAACCTTATGGCGATCGTGGCTGGAGTCGATTTCGGAACGCTGAGTGTTCGCGTTTCCATTGTGGATAGCGAACGAGGCTTGCTTGCGACAGCACTCGGTGAGTATCCGCTTCACCGCAAACGCGAAGACCCGGAATACGCCACGCAGTCGCACGACGACCAGATGCGCGCGTTGGCGATCGCCACGCGTGCGGCCGTGCAACAAGCGCACATCGCCGGAGATCGGGTGGAAGCGCTCGCGGTCGATACTACGGGCTCGTCCGTAATTCCCGTCGGAAAGAATCTCCAACCGCTCGATGAATATTATCTTTGGTGCGATCATCGAGCCAAGGCGGAAGCTGCCGAGATTACCGAAGCGGCCCATCGCGAAGGACTCAAGGCCATTGATTGGTGCGGGGGAGTGTATTCATCCGAGTGGGGCTTCTCGAAGCTGTTGCATTGGTTGCGGCACAATCCCGAGAAGCGCGCCGAGTTCGCTTCTGCATTTGAGCATTGCGACATGGCGGCGGCCACGCTCTGTGGAATTACCGACCCGCTGAAAGCCAAGCGCAGTGTTTGCGCCATGGGACACAAGTGGCTCTGGAATCCGGAGCTGGGCGGTTTGCCGTCGGAGGAATTTCTCGTCAAGGTGGACCCGTTGTTCGCGGGAGTGAGGCAAAAGCTTCAGGGAGAATATGCCACTTCAGACAAAATTGCCGGGAGGCTTTCGGCCTTCTGGGCGGAAAAACTCGGCCTGAAAGCAGGCATTCCGATTCCAGTCGGAGCATTCGACGCGCATTGGGATGCCATCGGCGCCGGCTGCCGCACGGACGACATGGTGAACGTCATCGGCACATCGACGTGCATCATTGGCATTACGCCGGCAGTGAACCTCGTACCAGGCGTCTGTGGGGTTGTTCAGGGAAGCGTGCATCCGCATCGCACTGGAATTGAAGCAGGCCTTTCGGCAGTGGGCGACATTTTTAACGCCATCGCCAGCCGAGCGGGAACCGATGCCGCGACTCTGAGCCAGGGGCTCGAGAAGTATCAGGCTGGACAGACCGGTCTTCTGCGCATGACTTGGGACAACGGAGACCGGACGATCTTGGTGAATCCGAACTTGCGCGGAATTACATTCGGCTGGAATTTGCAGAGCACTCCTCAAGACGAACTCTTCGCCGCCATCGAAGGCACTGCTTTCCACACGCGAATTATTCTGGATCGTATGGCGGAATACGACGTGAACATCAAACGCGTGATCAATGCGGGTGGTATTCCGCAGCGAAACAATGTGCTGAATCAAATCTATGCCAACGTTCTAGGACGGCCGGTTCTTGTGCCGAGCAAGAGCGTCATTAGTTTAGGTTCCGCGATTTTCGCTTTTCTCGCGGCGGGCACATTCAAAACCGTGGAAGAAGCTCAGGATAAGATTTGTCCCAAACACGCGGTATTTACGCCTGAGCCGGCGGCGCAGAAAGTCTACGCGGCTCTATATGCGCTCTATCAAAAGCTCTATTTCGCGTTTGGACAGCCGAACGACCCAAAGTTTGGCGACGTTTTGCCTACGCTAATCAACGTAGCTGGGAACGCCTACCACTCCATTTCATGAGTAGTTTCGTGCGTGTCCCGGCAAATTCAGGCGCCGGGGAAACCGATCGTATTCATCTTTCCGAACGCTTCCATCGTGGAACTTCGTATGCGCCTGCGCCGCGCTTAGCTGGCAGCCGCTAGGCGTCGACAGTGTGGTAAAGGCGGTAGGGTTCGTCGCCGATCGCCGCAAATGAGCGGAACGTTACATTTCCGGCCCTGCCTTGTACTTGCCAATCCCCGGAAGATTGAGAGGCGGCGAGCAATTGCGCCCGCGAAAAAGTTGGCGGCAAATTCCCGACGCCGAACAGTGCCAGCGGCCCCCGGCGAAGTGCCACGATCTGGGGGTTCTGCGCATCCACGGCTTGCAGGCTCAGCGGCATTCCAATCTCGTACTCGACGCGATCGCCATTTTTCCAAGTCCGGGTCATCTCAAAGAATTGTCCCGCGACAGGATTGCCTTCCGCTTGTTTGCCGTTGATGGAAACGCGCGTGTTCGCGCCTGACCATGCCGGAACTCGCAGATAGACCGTAAACTTTTCAGGGCGCGCCATCTGAAGTTGGAGCGTAGTTGTATTCGACGCGGGGTAGCTTGTCTGTTGCGTCAGTGTGCATTGCGTTCCGCCTTGCATCCAACTGACGCGAGAAGGAAGGAAGAGATTGACGTAGATGCCTTCTTTGGACGGGTAGTAGGAGCTGATGCCGTAATCTGCGCTCAATTGCGGGAAGGTGCCTGAACAGCATGGCCATTTTTGTTCGTAATAGACTTTTTTCGCAGCGTCATTGTTGTAATCCGAATAGTAGAAACTGGTTCCGTCGGCAAGAATCGGTTTGGCGCCAGCAATGGTGTTGTAAAGCACTTGTTCCATGCTGTCCCCGTAACGGGAGTCGCGCGTGACGCGCAGCAAATACCGCGTGATTTTGAAATGTCCATAGGCGCCGCATGGTGTCTCGAAACTGGCGTGGGTATAGCCCAGGCTCTTCGCAAGCAGCCCCTTCCCGGGTTCGACAAACGCTTCGTTCGGTCCCCATCCCCCCGTGGCATAGCTCTGTTCTTGAACCATGCGCAGTCCGTTCGCCGCGGCGTGAAGGTATTGTTCGTCGCCTAAAACCAAATATGCCTGCATTGCGGAACTCAGCGTATTCACGTGGCTGTAGGCGTGCATGCCCGGAAGATCGTTCTGATTCGCCGCGAGAGGATCGTAGTACTCGTGATAAATAAAACGTTCCGCCAAATCCCGATAGCGTTTATCTCCGCTTCGCTGATATGCAAGAAAGAAATTTTCCGGCAGCGTGTAGGGCTCATCCCATCCGTATGCGATGTCCCGATGGTTCTGAGCTGCCCGAGCTTCCTGTTCATCCCGAGTTAGGGCTCTCGGCGGCAAATACGGCAGAACGGCATCCGTCGCCCGCTTGAGCACATCCATAGCGTCGGGACACGCCGCAAATTCGTGAGCATCGATCAGACCACAATTCGTTTTGTCGAAGGTGTATGCCGGCAGGCGGTAGTCGATATAGAACTTTCCGCTTGGCTCGACGGTCTCGCCAAAAGCGCGGACCAGGCGATGCACCTTTTCCTGCGTGGGCTTCGATCCGGTCACCGCATAGGCTCGAGCCAGTCCGGAAAGATATTGACCGAAGGAATGTCCAGGAATGAACCCATGAAAATTTCGGGGCTTACCACCAAAGCCAGACGAAAAATCATCGGAATTGTCATACCAGCCGCCCATATCGGGGCCGGGCGCGGGCATACCTTCGCGCTGGCGAAATGGCTTCAGTAATCCATCCTCGTCGAGAGCGAGAAATCGCGCATGGTTCTGGTCGAACTGAACGCGGAAAGGTCCGTCCAACAATTGTACTTCGGAGTATCCGAATACCGAGAGCGGAGGTGTGATGGCAGGCAGGGCAGTCGTCCCCTCGGAGCGCGCCCACGCTGGGAGAGAACGCACGGCTAATAGGCCGGCGGTCGACATCGCCGCCGACTTTAGGAATTGCCGCCTGTTGTTGGTTTTCATAGTCACACCCCCTGAGTTACGTACGGAGCGCCATGGCTCAAAATGCGCGGATTGTATCGGGAAGAGGTTGCCGGCGCCCAAAAGCCAGCAAGCGTTTTCTCGAACTGCCTATGTATAGCGCGAGAGCGGCTCGCCGTCAAACTTTAGCTGTAATCGCTTACCCGGATGAAGTATCCTGTTTTCGCAGAGAAATAATCTCTGCCGGCATCGATGAGCGTTCTATCCAGGAATCTGGGCCTCGCATTTATTCTACTGGCATGCCATTCGCTGGCCTTTTCACAGATAGACAACAGCCAGATCCAACCTATTACCTCAGCCCTCAGCGCCAGAGACTACGACAAGGCTGTGGAACTGAGCCGAACTGCGCTGCAAAAATCGCCCAACAATCCAGAATTGTGGACCTTGGAAGGCATCGCTCTGGTCAGCGAAGGCGACAATAAAAATGCATTAGTCGCATTTCAACGGGCGCTGAAATTGGCCCCCAATACGCTTGCGGCCCTGGCAGGGGCGGCTCAGATTGACTATCAGGCCGGTAACCAGGACGCAGTGCCGCTTCTGAACCGTTTGGTTCAACTGCGTCCGGGGGATCCCACCGCTCACGCGATGTTGGCTGTGCTCGAGTATCGGCAGGGAAATTGTGCTGAAGCGGCGCCAAACTTCGAGAAAGCCGGCGAGCTTCTCGACACGCAAATCGACGGCTTGCATGCGTACGCCACGTGCCTCATGAGGCTCAAGCGGTTCGATGACGCCGCTACGGTTCTTCAAAAAGCGCTGGCCCTCCGCCCAGACGACCCGCGCGAACGCCGCGTCTTGGCGTCCATTCAGCTGACGGACAAGAAGCCCCAGGACGCGCTCGCGACTCTACAGCCCTTGTTGCAGTTACCGGATGTGGAGTCCAGTACCCTTCAGCTTGCTTCAAAAGCCTATGAAGACACGGGTGACACGCCCCAAGCTGTGACTTTACTGCGGCAGGCAATTTTGCTTGATCCGAGGAACACGAGTCTTTATCTGGATTTTGCAAATATCTGTTTTAACCACGCGTCGTTTCAGGTTGGCATTGACGTCATCACGGACGGGCTGTCGCTGCAACCAAACTCGGATGACCTTTACGTGGCGCGGGGCGTTTTATACGTGCAACTGGCGCAATACGACAAAGCGGAAGCTGATTTTGAGAAGGCTTACGAGTTGAATCCGAATAACTCGTTGAGTACCGCCGCCCAAGGATTGGTGGCTGTTCAAGCCAATGATCCCGCTCAGGCATTGATCTCGATACAAACTAAGTTGCGGCGGAAACCGAACGACCCGCTTCTACTCTATTTACAGGCAGATCTCCTGTCGCAGAAAGGTGTTGGCCCGGGCACGCCTGAGTTTCGGCTGGCCATGACTTCGGCGCAAAGAGCCGTCAGCCTGGAGCCCACGCTGAGCGACGCTCGCGTCGTGCTGGCCAAGCTTTACATGCAAACCGGACAGTACCCGGAAGCGATCGAGCAGTGCCGAAAGGCGCTGATCGGCAATCCCAATGATCAGACCGCGGTGTACCGCCTGATTCAGGCGTTGCGGAAAACCGGACAAACTAAAGAGATTCCAGATTTGCTGCAGCGCCTCGCGAAGCTGCGCGAACAGGCTACCCAGGACCAACGGGAGCGCTCCCGCTATCATCTATCTGAAGGCGATGACACGCCTACCGGCGGCGATTCAACAACGCCAGCGCCAACGCCGGCGAACCAACCTTAGTTAGGCGCAGAGTGAACTTTAGTCGCGGGGCGATCGCATGACCTTCGGGAAATCGCTCGCTCATACCGCGCATACGCGGCAGTTGGCAGACGGCGCCACATTGCCAAGAAAAGGATGTCAGTCGGAATGATCTATTCGCGTCGTTCATTTATGGGGCTTTCGCTGGGGTCGGCGATCGCCTTCACTGCGCCACGACTCATTGGCCAAACGGTAGCGACCCACCAAGCAACCCCTGTTCCGCGGCTACCCCCTTCCGGTCGCCCATTCAACGCGCACTTTGTAGACGTCGCGGCTGCTGCCGGGTTGAACGCGCCTACAATTTACGGTGGTCTGGAAACCAACAAATATATTCTGGAATCTGTCGGCTGCGGCTGTGCGTTCATTGACTACGACAATGACGGCTGGATGGATATCTTTTTGCTCTGCGGCACTCGTCTTGATGGCGCTCCGGCGGGCGCAACCAACCGCCTGTACAAGAACAATCGTGACGGCACTTTCACCGATGTCACCGAAAAAGCGGGCCTACACGCTACCGGTTGGGCTTCAGGTGTCTGCGTTGGGGACTACAATAACGACGGCTTTGAAGATATTTTTTGCACCTATTTCGGACAAAATAGACTCTACCGCAACAATGGCGATGGCACTTTCACGGATGTGACGGAGCCCGCCGGCCTCTTGAACGATCCAACGCGTTGGGGCGCGGGATGCAGTTTCTTAGATTACAACCGCGATGGACACCTGGATTTGTTTGTCTCGAACTATGTCCATTTCAACCTCGAACATGCGCTACTTCCCGGAGGGAGTTGCAACTGGAAAGGAATTCCCGTGGAGTGCGGCCCTCTCGGGCTCCCCACGGGGCGCCATTCGCTCTACAGAAACAACGGCGACGGGACGTTCACCGACGTGAGCCGACAATCGGGCATCGCGCAGGCGACAAAGTGCTATGGCATGACCGTGGTTGCGGCCGACCTGGACGAAGACGGTTGGACCGATATTTACGTCGCGTGCGATTCCACTCCCAGTTTGCTTTTCATGAACAATCATGACGGAACATTTCGCGAAGAGGGCGTACTGCGCGGCGTAGCCCTTAGCGACGACGGAGAAGAGCAAGCGGGGATGGGTGTTGGGATTGGCGATTATGCACTCGAAGGACACTTGGATCTTTTTAAGACGCACTTCGCGGACGATGCCAACGCCCTGTACCACAATGACGGCAAGGGGAATTTCGACGACGTCACCAGCACGTCTCGCGTCGGCGTAGAGACGCGCTACGTCTGCTGGGGTGCTGGAATCGTCGATCTTGACAACGATGGCCACCCGGATTTATTCATGGTCACAGGTAACGTTTACCCGGAAGTGGAACGCACCCTCCCGCAATATCCAAAGAAGGGGCCTCGCGTGGTGTTCCGCAATCTGGGCAATGGCACGTTCGAGGAGCTCATTGGCGCCGCCGGCCCTGGTGTTGCGGAGGCGCACTGCAGTCGCGGCTGCGCCTTCGGAGATTTCGACAATGACGGCGACCTCGACATCCTGGTCATAAATTTGAACGAAAATCCGTCGCTTTTGCGCAACGATATTCGCGGAAAGCAAAACTGGATTAAGGTGAAACTCGAGGGAGTGAAGTCCAATCGAAGCGCCATCGGAGCCCGAGTTCTGGCCCGTTATGGCGGCAAAACGCAGGCTCAGTGCGTTGTCAGTCAATCCAGTTTTTATTCCTCGAACGATCCCCGCCTGCACTTTGGCCTCGGGAATTACACTTCGGTGGGCGTAGAGGTGCGCTGGCCTGGCGGACTTGTAGAATCGTTTAAAAGTCTCCCGATCAACCAACTAATCACGCTGCGAGAGGGAATCGGGCAAGTGGGGAACCGGGGCTGGTCGAAGCCCTGAGACAGACGGGCCGGAGCGCCGGGATACGCTTACATTACGTCCTAATAGAAAAGCACTAGAAAAAGCTTGACACCAGAATTTAGGTAGCATATATCCTTCCCCAAGTGAGCAAACGTTTACAGTAAAACGTGTACGCTTGTTTGCTCTTAATAACTGGGGGGTGGAAAGCAATGCGAGCGAGATTTTTTGTTGGGCGGTTCCTCTGGCTGATGGTCGGCGTTCTGTTTATCGCTGGCTCCGCACGGGCTCAGTTCACCGCAAATATTCAGGGAACAGTCGCCGATCCTAGCGGCGCGACGGTCGCGCAAGCCAAGGTTACGCTTCTCAATACGGCAACGCAGGTTTCGCAGGACACGACCACCGACGCCTCGGGCCTTTATCGGTTTGTAAGCGTTGCGCCGGGTCCGTACCAGGTATCGGTTGCAGCGGCAGGTTTTGAAACGGCCCAAAGAACTGTAACGGTTACGACGGACCAGGACCTGAACGTCACCTTTTCTCTCACGGTGGGCGCAGCTTCTCAATCTGTTGTCGTCACGTCCGAAAGTCCGATTTTGAGCACGACCGATACGCGTGACCAGCAGACGGTCGCAACACAGGAGCTCTCATCGGTTCCTCTCGAAGGCCGGAACATGCTTTCACTGTCAACCGAGGCTCCTGGCGTGTCTGGGCTTGGTGTCGCGTCTGGACCGGGCACAAACGGAGGCACTCCGGGAAGCAGCGCGGACAATTTCAGTACGGAAGAAGGCGTTGACGTCAGTGCCAAAGGCCAGGGCACGGTTTCGAATCTGTGGGTCATTGACGGCTTGGACGTCACCAGCGGCATCCGCCAAGGCGTCCTGAACCTCACGCCCAATCCTGACTTCGTTGAGGAAGCCTCCAACCAGGTCAACATATATTCCGCCGCGTATGGCAACGCCAGCGGCATCCAGTTCGCCATGACCACGAAGTCCGGCTCCGATCAGTTCCACTTTTTGGTCAGCGATTATTTCAACAACCAGGACATGTGGGCGCGGTTTTCCCTGCCTGGCGACGATCATGCCTACAGTCCATTTCACGGCAACAACATGTCTTTTTCCGTCGGCGGCCCCGTCATTCCGCACAAGCGGTTTTTCTTCTTCTTCGGTGTGGAACCTTTGCGTGAATCCACCTCGACGGGCGGTGAGAACTTCAACTTTGTAGACCCGGCGTTCATCGCTTTTGCCAAGGCCAACTTTCCGAATAATCTCGGAACCCAGGTCCTGGAGAATTTTCCGGTATCTCCAGCCGTTGCCTTCAGCAGTGTTTTTCTCACCGCGGCGAATGATACTCATTTGGCCGATGGGTGCGGACCGACTGCCACGCTCGACGCTGACATCCCGTGTTCCACGAATCTGGTCGACACCGGGATTTTCAATTCGACGAACTTCCGTAACGGCACCCAGTATTTCTTGCGCTTTGACAAATATTTCGACAAGGATCGCATTTACGGAAGCTTCTTCCGTACCCTCCTGGCCACCGGCGGGCCCGCCGCCATCCCGGCGTTCCCGGCCAATGACAATTACTTTCAGCGCGCCTTGCAGATCGGCTGGACGCACACCTTCAGTCCGACGATGCTGAACGAAGCATCCTTCGGGTCGAATCGAGTGCAGGGTATTGAAGATCAGACCGGAACATTTACCGTGCCCATTATCAGCACTCCGGAAGTCGGCGGGTACGGTAGCGGCTTTGCCCAGGGCAATTTCATTCAACACGACTATCACTGGCGAGACGTCTTGACGAAGGTCACAGGCGCCCATGTGTTTACCGTTGGTTACGAGGGCTGGTATGGTGATGACGAGGAGCCGTTTCAGGGACCGTGGTCGACCCCGGCAATCAATTTCAATAGCTTGCTGGACCTGGTTCAAGACGCACCCCAGTCTGAAAACCATCTTTATTACAGCCCCCAGACCGGCAACGTTCAGCTTTGGGACTGGGACGCTGCTTCTTCAACCTACGGCTTCTTTGCCAACGACACCTGGAAAGCTCGCAAGAATTTGACCCTTACCTTGGGCTTCCGCTTTGACAACGAAGGCAACCCATACTCATTGAATTCGTTCACCGTTTTTGGCAATTTCATCCTTGGTCAGGGATCAAGCTTCGACCAGCAAATTGCCAACGGATCAACGCAAGCATCGCACTACGCCCTCAATCACGCGCCTAAATCCTATAATCCGCGTATCGGTCTCGCGTGGGACGTCACCGGATCGGGTAACTGGCTCCTGCGGGGCGGATTCGGAATGTTCTCGAATGCGCTCACGGCAGCCAATATTCAGGAAGAATTCCGCGGCGATACGCCGGGAACCCTTCAACCAACTTTCGAAGCGGGATCCTCGACTCCGCCCATTTTCTCCTTGGGCACGGGCAGCACGCCGCCCTTCGGATTCGTAACCCCTTCGATTGTCGGGGGGCCCTTGTGTCCCGCAGCGCCCTGCCTGGATTCTCAGGGAGGGCTTGTGGGAGCGAATTTGGGGATTGGCGGAATCGACCCGAACATCAATTCCCCCACCTCATATCAATGGTCCGGCACTCTTGAGCACAAGATCAGCAATCACTTTGTTGCCAGCGTGCTTTGGAGCGGTTCACATAACACCAACATCGCCGCAGGTGGAGACGCAGCAGGTGGAGTCTCCTACGGCACCAACATTAACTTTGTTCCTGGGAGCGAAGAAGGCAAGTCGATCGGCGCGTTCCCCGGAGTCTACAATACGAGCTTTGGCGGGATCTCTTACACTCAGGACAACCGTTACAGCAATTACGAAGGTGTAAGTTTTGACCTCCGTGGCAGAGCGAAAAACGGTTTCTTTGACGTGTCGTACACGCGCTCTTCCTCTAAGGACGATGCCGGTGTCTATCCGGGCAATCCGGAAGATCCCTCGCAGTATTATGGACCTTCACCTTGGGATGTTCCCAACCGTCTCTCCGTGAGCTTTACTTACACACTCACTGGGTTGAAACATGGCCAGGGAGCCGTAGGCAAGCTAACCGGGGGATGGGGTCTCAGCGGAGTGAGCTACTACCAGACCGGTTATCCCTTTACGGTCTTCGGTGGGAATTCGTTCGACGGCGCCGCCTACGTCGCCGGTTCCAATGCGTTCCTAAATGCAACCGGAGACTACAATGCGGATGGAAACAACAACGATTATCCGAACGTAACGAATTACACGATGGGAACAAAATCTGATTATTTCGCACCGGGCTGTCTCCCTAACACCGTTATTACTCCTCCTAAGGCGTGCCCTAATGCAGGTGCAAACCCTGGCGTCTTCACTCTGTCGCAGTTCACTGTTCCTACGCTGGGCACTGAGGGTAACGAGAAGTGGAATCAATTCCGCGAGCCATCCGTCACGCAGACGGACGTGAGCATTTACAAAAACAATTACATAACGGAGAGGCTCGACTTTCAGTTCCGCTTTGACATCTTCAACGTATTCAACAACACAAACTTTACCAACATTTCGAATAACGTGAACGCCTCAAACTTTGGCGAGGCAACCGGTCAGAATCTGCCCCGATGGTGGACAATCGGAGGGAAGTTCACCTTCTAGTCCGCGATCGAACATCAACCCAGGGAACTCCCGCCCCGCCCCCGGAGCGGTCGTTCCCTGGAATTAAACAGAGGCGGGAGCGAAACAGCTCCCGCCTCCTTTTTTTTCAGGCCTCGCCACAGCTAAGCCAGTTCAGGTCCTCGGTTTGAAATTGTAATTGTGCGTCGGTCGAAGCGCGCGGGCGGGTTGCGTCCAAAATTCTCCGCACATTTGTTGAGGCGTGGGCCAGTTGGTTGTTCTGTTCAGCTTCCCCGAGAACCGCCGAAATTGTTGGCACGACCGTTCATGCCGCGAGGATTCAAGACATCATGTCAGAATGTAACGTGCGGTCAGGGGAGCCTCAATCTTGAGTGTGCTGCCCCAGCGATGCAGCGCCAGGCAGTAGATGCGGCGCAATTCCCTGGAATCGTTGCGCAAGACTTTCTCCAGGAATACACTCGTCCCATTCTAATCATCCACGCTCGGTCCTCTCATGCCGGCCTCCTCCTGCTTGCCAATTGCGATTTGCAATTTAGGCAGGCGAAAACAAAATCTTCGGCCGGCTAATCTACTTGCTCCGCCACGGTTCGCTCATCTTTAGTTTTGCGGCGCGTCGCCATCCAACGCGGCGTGTGGCCAACCGCCGGTCCACGTAAGAGTTGAAATTTGTAACGACGGCATTCCTGTCTTGGCGTCATACGCGTGATACACGATGATGTCCCCATCCTTTTGAAGCAAAATCGATTCGCCGCCAGGGCCAAGCCACTTCTGATTCGCGCTGAGCAATGGCGTCGCGGCTCCATCCATCATCTTTTTCCTGTCTGAGTCCAGATAGGGTCCGGTGACTTCCCGGGAGCGTCCTACCATGGTTCGATAGGTGCTCTTCGTTCCGCGGCAGCATAAATCCCAAGAAACAAAAAGATAGTAATAGTCATCGTGGCGAACAATGAACGGTGCCTCGATCGCTTCGTAGTTCGGGGGCAATCCGGGCGGAGGCGGATCGAAATGCTCTGGTTTGGCTCGCGTGGCCAGCGAGTATAACCTCGTGTCGTCGGCGGAGAGCTTTCCTGTCTTCCGATCGAGCTTCCTCATCTTGATTCCGCTCCAAAAACTGCCGAACGCCAACCATGCTTGCCCCTTCTTGTCTAGAACCAGATTTGGATCGATCGCGTTGAAGTCGTCCGCAACGGTTGACCGCAGCACCAGACCTTGATCCACCCAGCGATAATCGGGGCTTTGCGCGTTCAGCGTCTTGTTCGTCATAAGCGCGATTCCAGATACATTTGAGCCGAACGAGGAATATGCGTAGTACAGATGAAATTCGCCATCGAAGTAAGAAATGTCGGGAGCCCAGAGCTCCCTTGTTTTGGGGCTTTCCTGCTTAATCCATGCCGGGATATCCGGCAGAACGTAGCCGCACAATTTCCAGTGCGCCAAGTCTGACGAACAGCGAACCGGGAATTGGTTGGGTCCTTCTGAATTCGGCGGCGTTGTCGCAAACAAGTACCACGTGTTTCCCTCTTTTATGATCGAAGGATCGTGTGTTCCCCGAACATCGCCTTCCACCGGGATGGCGCGCGGCCCGTCGAGCGCCCTTGCTGTTGCCGCGAAGGAAGACACCAGAAGAACTGCCAGAAACAACGCGCGTATGGGCAAATGTCCCGAGAGAATACGAATCATCAATGTCCTCCTGAAGTGCCATAGATATACACTGAGCAAACGTTTACTTCAACACTGGAACAGCGGGCAGTCCGGGTGTAGACTATTTTACTCTAGGTCTCGCCAGCGCAATAGGTCGGCCGAGTTTTCACGGAGTAGTCCATTATGAAAAGCGGCGAATGTTCAGGATCTCATGGCACACTGCGGAAACGCCCCGCATTGAGGGCCTCGCTGTCCGTGGCCGCGCTCACGGCGTTCAGTTTCGCACTACTGGCTGCGCAGGCGCCGAATAGCTCTTCTACCGCGAGGCCGCAGACGGAAACGGCTCCGGGCGTCATCAGCGTTCAAACAAATCTTGTGCTCGTGCGCGTTGTGGTGCGAGATCGACACGGCAACACGGTGCCGAACCTCGCTCAGTCCGATTTCCAACTTTTCGATGACGGCAAGCCGCAAACGATTGCCTATTTTTCCGCTGAGGGCGGTGCGCCGCAGCCCGCGCCTGTGTCCGCCACGGAACAACCCGCGGCGCCATCTGCGAATCCGGCTTCGCCGCCGTCCAGCCAGCGGTACACCGCGCTTTTCTTCGACGATTATCACTTGCAGTACCAGGATTTGAATCAGACTCGCAAGGCGGCGCAGGGATTCGTTACAAAAACATTAAGTGCGGGCGACCGCGTGGGCATCTTCACGGCTTCTGGACAGGTCACACTCGACTTCACCACCGACGGCGACAAACTTCAGAAGGCGCTCTCCGCTCTTCGCATCGCAACGGATATCGCGGCTGAGTCGGGCGGGGCGGCGACGCAATGTCCGGCCCTTAAGGATTACATTGCGCAAGGCGTCATGGACAATGATCCCGACGCGACCGCGATTGCCGTGGACAGGACCACACAATGCGTCTGCGGCAACGATCAAGGCAAAGCGCTGCAATGTCCTTTGTTGTCGGAGATTCCCCGAATCGCTAAGGCTGACGCGCAGCATGATTTGGCCCAAAGCAACGCGTCCGCCGAAGCCACTCTTTTAGCGTTGCAAAAGCTCGTCGGGTATATCGGCAAGCTTCCTGGCGAGCGCAGGATCGGACTCGTGTCGGACGGATTCCTGGATCGAGAAAATCCGGCTCGGCTGAATCAAATCATAGATATCGCCATTCGCACCGACGTTACGATCAGCGCGATGGACGATTATGGTTTGGTTGCGGTGACCCCCAATGGCGACGCCAGCGTGACGCAGGGATACCAACCTCAGCAAGGCGACACAGCTCAACAACCGCCGATAAGCAAAATGGAGATCCAGGGCGACGAAGACGACGCGCAAGTGATGCAGGAGACAGCCGAAGGCACTGGCGGCGTTTTCGTCCACGACTCCAATGACTACAAACGCGGATTCGAGCGCATCGGTGGCGTCGCGGAAGCTTCCTATGTCATCGGCTTCACGCCGGACCTGCAGAAATTCGACGGCCGATTTCACAAATTAAAAACAATTGTGACCGCGCATTCCAATTTGACTGTGCAGGCGCGTCCCGGCTATTTTGCCACGCCGCCCGGCGCCGAACCCGCCGAAAGCGCTGCGATCCAATCCGCAACGCCAGACGGAGCAAGTTTCAGGGCGATCCAGGGTGCCACGACTACGGACCAGCAAATTCAACTCAGCCAGGACTTCCTTCGCAATTATTCGGCGAGCCAGTTCGCGGAACCCGTCTCAAACCTTCTGGTGGCGGCCTACTACTCGAAAAAAGATTGGAGCGATTTTTACGCGTCGGCCAATTCCGCGCTTGCCAAATATCCCGACGACGTAGAGGTTATGGTTTTAACTGGCTGGGTAACTGCCCACTTGTATGACCCGCATGATCCAGGGGCGGCTGCCAAGCTAACTCAGGCTCAGAATTATCTGAAGCGCGCGATCCAGATCATCCCCGCTCTGCCGAAGCCCGCGGCGCTCACGGACGATCAGTACGCGGCTCACAACAAATCCGAGATATTGCTGGCGCACCGCGGACTGGGTCTCGTCGATTTCTACCTGCGGGACTATGCAACTTCTATCCAGGAATTGCAGCAGGCCACGCAGGGCGTTGCGTCCCCAGATCCCGCCGACCTTCAGATGTTGGGCAGCGCGCTGCAGCAGCTCAAGCGCTACGATGAAGCAGCAGCCGTTTTCGGGGAATGCGCTCAAATTTCGGGCAACTTGCAAATCTCTTGCAAGCAACTCTTGCATCAAACCGAACGCGATAAGAACAAAGCTGGCCTGACAATGTGGTCGCCGCCAGACGTCGACGCGCGTCTGCCCTTGCTGGCCAAAGCGCAGGCCTGCTCGCTCCCGGATGTCCTTTCCCAAACCGGAGAACGCGTGCAGGAACTTGTCGACAATTTCGCGAGGTTCTCGGCCCACGAACAAGTTGAATACGACGAACTCGATCCCTATTCAGTGGTCAATATGACCGCGGACACGACGTACGATTACGAACTGAAGCGCAGCGATAACACCGTCTATGATTATGTTGTAACCCTTAAGCAGTTGTCCGGTGCCTTTGCGTTCGAGGAAACTCGTCGCGTATCCGCGGGTGCAAAACCTATCTCGGGGGTCCAGCAGGATCAAGGTCTCGCTTCTCTCGCCCTGATTTTTCACCCTTACTATCAAAGCGACTACGATATGCGCTGTGAAGGATTGTCCGATTGGTCGGGCACTCCCGCATGGGTGGTTCATTTCATACAACGCAAAAACAAGCCCGCCCGCACGCGTGGATTCGTTATGTCGCAGAGGGTGTTTCCAGAAAAACTCAAGGGCCGCGCCTGGATTGCCAAGGACTCCTATCAGGTTTTGCATATCGACACCAATTTGGCCGAGCCTGTCCTCCTTCAATCGGGTCAATCCCTTGACGGCGACAGCATATCGATTGGTTATGGTCCCGTGGATTTCCACGGCCAGAATGTCCAACTCTGGCTGCCGCTAAATGCCGAAACCTTCACAGAAGTCGCGCGGACACGCTTCATCAGCAAAGAATCATTTTCAGATTTTGCGCTGTTCTCCGTTCAGATTCAGCTAGGCCCGCCCAAACCCTAGTTCGCTCTGTCACGAAGGTCTGGGATACAGCTATGCATCGCGCGCATAAGCACGGGATGGCCTGGCGTATGGTCGCGTGAGCCCGCAGTTCATTCGCCACATTGTGGGCAAACGTTTACTTAGGTGGTTGTGCTAGAATTGCGACGTTCGCGCCACGTCTGCGCGGATGCTCGCTAGCCAAGGAGGATACCTTCCATGTTGAAAGATCTTACTCGCCGCCAATTCGTAACCACCGCGCTTTCGAGCGCCGCGATTTCTTCTCTCGCCGGCGCCGCGCACGCTAGCAATGTCAAGCCCGGACAACAATCAGCGGCGTCCGGCGCTGGTCAATTTCCGTCCGGACCTTGGCAAGATCAGGGCGTCCTGAATCTCGCCAATTCCCCATACGCGAAGCTGCACAGCGTACCCGTCCGCGCCGTCACGATTGAAAGCGGTTTCTGGGCAGCGCGACGCGATGCCAACGTCACGCAAAGCATCCCAACCATGCACGACCTGGAAGAATCGCACGGCCGCATGGACAATTTTCGCCGCTTGGTCGGCAAGAGCAACGCTCCGCAAATCGGCGCGGTCTATTCCGATTCCGACGTTTACAAATGGACCGAAGCCGTGGCCTTCACGCTCCAATCCGGAGACCGCCCGGAACTTCGCAAGACAGCCGAAGACGTTATCGACCTTGTCGTGTCCGTGCAGAAACCGAACGGCTACCTGAACACGTATTTCGTCGGCGATCGCGCGGCCCTCAGCATGACGCCCGAGACGCAGCAGTCCGGCCACGAGCTCTACTGCTTGGGCCACATGCTGCAAGGCGCAATCGCGTATTACCGCGCCACTGGCGACCGCAAGTGGCTCGACGCCGGAATCCGAATGGTGAACGATTTCCTTTTGCCGAGTTTCGGCCCAGCGCCACTTCAGCCCATCATTTCAGGACATCCGGAAATCGAAATGTCGCTCATTGAACTCTACCGGATCACCGGTGATAAACGGCATCTCGAACTCGCCGGCTATATTCTTGGTGGCGACGATCGCATCAAGGTTCCGCGCCAAGCGAACATCTATCTTTTTTCCGGCACGCCCTTCATCGAGCGCACCCAAATCGAAGGCCACGCCGTGCGTGCGATGTACGCCTGCTGCGGCGCCACGGACTACTACCTCGAAACCGGCGATCCAAATTATTGGAAAACTCTGAACGTCTTGTGGAACAGCATGGCCGGCACGAAAATGTACGTCACCGGAGGAGTCGGCGCCCGCGCTCAGGGCGAGTCCTTCGGAGCCGCGTACGATCTGCCGAACGCGAGCGCCTACGCCGAAACCTGCGCCGCAATCGGCAACATGATGTGGAATTGGCGTCTGCTCGCCGCCACCGGCGACGCCAAATTCACTGACGTGCTCGAGCGCGCGCTTTACAACGGCGTCAATTCCGGAATGTCGCTTAGCGGCACGCTCTACTGCTACACCAATCCCCTCGCGTTCGATCCTTCGGCCGGCATCACGATTCGCAATCCGTGGTACAACACGATCTGCTGCCCGCCCAATTTTGAGCGCACCATGGCGTCCCTGCCCGGATATTTCTATAGCACCAGCAGCGATGGCATATATGTTCATCTGTACGACAATTCCACGCTCAATTGGCATCTCGAAAATGGCACGGCCCTCAAGGTCACCCAGAAAACGAATATGCCATGGGATGGCGACGTCGAAATCACCGTCACGCCGGCGCAAGCGTCTGACTTTACGTTTTATCTGCGCATTCCCGCTTGGGCCGGCGACGGCACGCAAGTCGCAGTCAATGGCAAGCCTGTGTCGGGGGTCGTGGGAGGCAGTTATCTCCCAATTCACCGCCACTGGTCTGCCGGAGACGTTATTCAAGCGCGTTTCCCAATGAAGGCGCAGCCGCTCTCAGCCAGTCCCCACGTTGCCGAAGATACCGGCCGCGTCGCCGTGCAGCGTGGCCCCCTCGTTTATTGCCTTGAGCAACTTGATCAGCCCACTGGCGTAGATCTCATCGATGGGTCACTCGCGGTAAGCATGGAACCTGGAGCTGAGTTCACGAGTGAATTCAAACAGGATTTCTTGGGGGGGGTCATCGTGTTGCATCGAGACGGCGTAGTCGCGGAGTCGATGTCGCCACAAGGCTCGTCTAATTCTCAAGGTGGTCCAGCCGCACTCTATGGACCTTATCGGGACCAGTCCGACGCGCGGCATAGCCATGGTGTCCGACTCACGTTCATCCCCTACTACGTGTGGGCGAATCGCGAACCGAGCCCCATGGAAGTCTGGGCCCCAGTCTCAAAAGCATAATTCGAATCAGACTCGTGCTGCGAGTAGCGAACGGATAATCCGGGCGGAGCGCGCCCCGAAGTCGGTTGCTCCTGGCACGCGTTCTCTAGGTCACCCGCTCCCGTCCAGTCGATCCTACGTCTACGTCCGGAGCCTTTCGGCCTCGCAGCGCGTCGGCCCGGCGTAGAGATGGGGGGCAATCTGTATGGCTCACAGTCGAGTTCGACGTGTGGGCGACTGCGGATGTTTGGTGGACGTGGCCGGGATCGAACCGGCGACCCCCTGCTTGCAAAGCAGGTGCTCTCCCAGCTGAGCTACACGCCCACAGCGGGAACTTGCATTGATTCTAAAGTATTTGCAGCCGTTCGAAAGCTCCGAAAACCCACTGTTTACCCCTCTACTGTGTCAGAACTGTGTCAAAACCCCTGCCGCCAGGACTCTGCTGTGTCAAAACTCCTGACATTTCGTTGGCCCGGCGATTGATTTTGTCCAGCGCTTCCCTCTTCATCTGCAGCTTCATTTGCGAATACTTCTTGAACACCTGGGAATTGCCCTGACGAAGCATTTGGATGACCCACTCATCCGCCACTCCTCCGGCGCTAAGCCGTGTTGCATAGGTGGATCGCAGGTCATAGAGCCTGAAGTACGGAATTCCGGCTCTTTTCAGAGCCTTTCTCCAGGCTGTTCGTAGAGACCTCAAGTGTCCGCTCTTGTTTAGACCGCAGGGAAAGAGGAACTCTCTGTTCCCAGAGATTGCTACTTGATCTCGGAACGCGTCCAATGCGAGCTTCGTCAACGGGATTTCCGCGACACCATTCGGTGTTTTGGAATCTGGAACCCAGAGGACCGCGTTGAGAAAGTCGATGTGATCTTTCTTCATCGGAAGCAGTTCCTTCTTCACTCGCAACCCGGTTTCCGCGATGATGCGGATGGCATTCCGCAGATGCGGCATCGCGTTGTTTTCGATCTGCTGCTGTTCGGACCAAGTGACGTAATGCGGACGGAACAACCCCTTCAAAGCAACTGGGAATTCCACCATCGCACATGGATTCGATGTCAGCAGTCTCTTTCGAACTGCTACGTTCAACATTCTCCGAAGCACCCGCATTTCTTGGTGCACCGTTGTAGCCTTTAGCAAGCCTTGTTCTCGGTAGCCTTTGCCGAGCCTGACCTTGACCCGCTGACGAAGTCGCTCACGAAGGTACAGCTCGATCTCGTCAGGGCCTACGTCTATTAAGCGGCGAGTAGCGAAGGCTTTTTTCAAATGTTGGACGCAACGCAAGTTCGCGTTGTGTGTGCCTGGTTGGCGTACGGGCGGTTTGGAGTAATTTTCAAGGAAGAAATCCGTCCATTCGCCGAAACTTAGGCTTTCTCCTTTGCGAACAACTTGCAAGACGTTGCCATCTCTCGCCTCAAGCCTCGTACGTAACACCTTGTGGGCTTGCTGCCAGTCTTCCGTGAAGGATGATTCCCTTTGGCGCTTACCGGTTCTATCCCGATAACAGATCCACCAGAATTTGGACCCTTCACGCCGATAGACAACGCCGTCGTGCTCTACAGGTCTACTCATTCTCCATCTCCTGTTTGAACGACGCGCGGAACGAAGCCAACTCCGATTTCAGGAACCGGATGTTACGGCCCATTACGCGGAGATGGGGAATCTGCTTTCGCTCGACCCAAAGATATACAGTTTGGGGGCTGACGCCAAGATATTTTGCCGCTTCCCGGACCGTCAGTGGAAATTCGTCTCTTGGCGTCGAGGTCTGGGAATCAGGGGCAACGATTGTGTCGGGGTTCATGGTATTTCCCTTGCGTCATGGCTGATTTCGCTTGGTTCAGGACAGTGCATCCCGGAACGGCCTTGCAATTCAGATTGCGCTTTCGCAACGGTGTGCCGCGCGTAATAGAGCGGATCATTTTTATCATCGGCGCGGAAGTCGGCGAAGGGTTCCTTGCCACGGCCAAAGAGGTTGTTCAATAACGACGCGATGCTGAACGCCAGCGCGTAGGCGTCAAGGTCATTGTGGAGCGGGTTATAGCGGTATTCGGAATCGAGGCTGATCTCAATGCAATCCTCGTCCCGTCCGTGCTGTTCGAGAATGCCCTTTAGCTTGCGGCAAAAGTCGCCTTTGACTTCGAGAATCAACCCGCCAATCCGCCTCTCCTTGTCGGCTGCTTTGTACGCGAGAATCTGTTCGGCAAACGGGTACATACAGCAGCTCGTCTTACCGGTTCCGACCGCGCCGAAAATCGCGATCCCGGTGAACAATCCGCGTTCGGGAATAGTGAGCCATCGCGGTGTCTGGGAGGGTCCCAGTTTGCGAGGGTTGTGGACCTCGCCAACCACGAGATAGGTTGTCCCTCTTGCACGGGTCGGGATACCGAGGAAGACGGCGAGGCGAGATGCTCCGACGGACTTTTAGCGTGAAGATGTAGAGGCCCGAGAGCAACGGTCGAAAAGGCCATAAACGGCGTTGTGGAAAGGGCGACGTTGTAGAGGCATTCGAAGCTGAGAAAGGCGCGGGGAGCGCGCAGTGTGATCACGCGCAAGAAGATCTGGTCTGTGGGGAACGGGTGCGTGTAATAAAGGAAGGCTCCCGCGCTCATCGCCAGCAGAGTGGAGACGAAGCTGCGCGAGTGGAGTGTGCGCTGGATCATGCCTTTGGCCTCGGGTCCGTGGATTGCGGCTTCTCAAGACCGCTGCGGCGCTGATCTCTCCACTTCCGGTAATCCTGGTCCCGCCAGAGGACTTTCTTCAGGACCGCATTGAGAACGTGGTCGGGACTGCTATCGATGAATCGGGCATAGTCCTCAAGCAGTTCGTTGACGGGTTCTTCAAGATGAACCTCGCGGGTCTTGATTGCAGGCGCTTTCTTGATGGTGGACATTTCATTCCTCCTAAGAGCCGTTCGCTTTGCTGTGCTTCCTGTCACCGTGGAAAAAACATGTGGCAAAGTCACCTGTGCCGAAGGGCGGGAGCGACCCTTTTATGATGGGTCGCTCCCGCCCGATTTCGCGTTTTTTCCACGGTACGTTTTGCGGCTTGGTCTCCGGTAAGTTGCATCGCATAACGCTCGACATCACCGGGCGGTGACGACAGCGGCAGATGAAAAAGTGCAGTATGTAATTCCTTCCGTCGTCACTCGTTTTCATGGTTTTCGTCACCTGCAATCCCGATCTTTTTCAGCAGGAACGTGCTGAATGCGATGCACCGCCTGCGGTCGTTCACCGGAAACTGGCGGCGGATCGCTTCTTCCGTGATTCGTCCGTTCTTCCAGCCGCGATAGAACCCTTCGAACCTGTCTCCGCTGAATCGGGAACGTGCCTGGTTGCGGAAAATCAGATCGGCTTCGGTTACGGCGGCGTACTGCTTTTCATCCCAGGCCTTGCCACGCGGAAATATCGGAGGACTGCGTCTCCGATGTCGGATTCCAACGGAGTCTTAACCAGCGAATGGAAGATTTCCGAAGCCTTCCCGAAGCGCGAGTCCTCGCGCGAAACGTAGAGGAAGCGGAACTCGGAAAGTTGCTTAAACAGCGGCATGTAATCTCCGAGGTGATGAACGAATTCAGCGAACGTGGGTTCGCCTTCGTGGATGTAGGTGAATGTCACCACAGGAGAGGAGTCGGCAAAGAACATCGGGAGCTTGTCCACGAAGAAGCGGATCGTGGGTTTCGAGCCCGACTTGCCGAGATAGATTTTCGAGGGAAGGAAGTGCGTCTCGATGTTCAGCGCACCGGAGAAGAAGCGGACCTTTTCCGGTTCGGTTTCGAGATACCGATGGTCCTGATTCGCCAGCACGAAATCCAGCATGGCGAGACGCCGGCGGATGAAGTCGATCTCGTGGGCACGGCGATTTCGCAGGTGCTCTCTTTCGATACGGGAATAGAGCTTCCGCGAGAACAGGTGGTAAACGACACCGCTGAGGGGATAGCTCTCCCGCCGAACATGGTTCTTTGATTGCAGCTTGTTCCAAAAAGTCGTGGTCCTCTTGCCCCAGTGAGAAGCGGTGAAGCCGAGGAACTGGCGGGCCATGAAGTAGCCGGAATGAGTGGCGACGATATAGAGGAATTGTGCCTCCTGCTCGGTGTAGCCGAAAGCCTTCAAAGCATCGAGATAGGACGAGGAGATGGTCATAGCGCGAGGATTCCCGACTTTCGTCAGGAGACACTTGGAGCACGAGCTCCGTGTACAGCTAACCCACTCTCGCGTCCGCCCTAATTCCGGGTCGTACGCGCGACAGAGCGGGTGACCGAAGATTTTCGGCGTCGCCTTGTCCGCGGGAAGAATCCGGCGAGAACTCCCCTCTCTTATAAAGAGGCTTTGACCAAGGGGAAAAGTGAGAAAAAATCTCTGGCAAGGACGATGGGGTGATCTGTGAAGTTCTATTGAAATCAAAGGTAACCGAATGGCAGTCTTTCAATGTCCATTCGAACTGGCGAGCCATATACACGAGAAACCAATGGGGAAACCTGACCCGTACGGCGAACGGGTACTCCGCAAGATTCAGCAAGAAACGCCCGGAAATCCAACCGCTTCCGCCCGGACTGATAACCGCTGCTCGGGCGGCCTGGCCTCGTGTTGTTGCTCATGCCGACCGGGAACTCCATCAGGAAGACTCAACTCGGGAATCCGAGGCCCTGGCGGCGGATATATGGGAAGCAGTGTTGCGGTCGGTCTGCAAAGCGCTCCAGAGGAAAGGCGAATACGCGTCCTCTATCGGAGACTTGGAGTCATAGTTGAACTTCTGCGCAAAGGGCAGACGCTCTCCAGCCTCATGCGCCATTCGGTGCTTATCTGATCTACAAACCTGGAATTAAATGGGAAGGGCAGCTACCGCCGGCTCCGACATTCTGGATGCACCAACTCGCGGGCGTCGATCCCAAGTTGCTCCCGTGTGCTGACCCGACCTTTGGCTGGTCGATCTTCAAGATGCGGGCCGCACCGGCCTGGGTCAGTCGGCGTGCCCGGATCGCTGCAGCTATACGAATAGCAAGGCCCGATTTGGCGAGACGCTCTTCGGGGTTCGGCAGCCCGAGGTCAGCGAAAACATTTCCGCTGCTTTCCTCTAAGTGGATTGCCCTAGTCATGCTCGCTTGTTACCTTCCTGTCTTTCTGGGCATGCAATATGCTCTTCCTCTGCCCGCTTGAGACGCAGTTTACACGCGGCCAGCCAACCGAACGGTGTAGACGGCGCGGTATGTCCGCCCTCGTGATCCTCCACGCATTGCCTGGAGCCTGAAGAAAGACGAGATCAGGAAAGACCAGCCCGGCGTGACAAAAAAGAAGTTTCTCTACAACCTTTCGCGCGCGAGTTATCAAAAGAATTTGGGAAAGAATTATCAGCCGCCCACTTTTGGTGAACGATTTCTCGCCTTTCTTACCAGGATTATCCCCAAGATCGGTCCGCTAAAAGTGCTGCAGCTGCGGACGTCTACGCCGGAGATCGAACGCATGTTCGAAGCCAGCTTTAACGCATCTCTGGATCGCTACCGCAAGCTGCTGGGACAGGCGGACGCCGGACAGCTGAACTTGACGAACGACAATTTTGACACAGGCGAAACAACGGATCCTGGAAAATACCGGCTTAACGATGAGGCCCACGCCGAGCTGCTGGACGCGCTCGCGAAGCGGAACTTTACTGGTGTTTCGCCGGAGCTTCGGGCCGAGCTCCTGGAATTCTACGGGCATCCGGATGCTCCCTACGCGACCAAGCGCAAGCGAAAAGAGTGGGCGAAAGTTCAGGCGGAGCTTGAACAACTGAGGAAGCCAGCTTCGCCGGCGGTGGCCGGAGATGCGGACGATCCTTCTCCACAGAGTATTGGCGAAGATCTCGGCCTGCCGCAGAGTTCCGAGCAATAGGCTCGTCAGCCGCGTTTTCGCCGACAACTCACGATCTGTCCGCCGCGGTAGCCAAAGGCGTAACTCCTGGTTGGCTCGGATAACCGATCAAGTTTTTGATGCAGGGGAATCGTGATCGTGCCACTTTCCTGCGGGCTTACTTGGCGATGCGCGCGTTCAATTGGAGCGCCTGTTTGCGAAGAGGCAGGTTCACGTCGGCGTCCGACCACAGTTTCAGTAGCGCGCCAAGCGTCGTGTTTGCTTTGTCGGGATCGCCCTCGGCCAGATAATCCTCAGCCAGGAAATAACGCGCATCGATGCAGCGTTGCTGTGGTTCCCAACTGGACCACCCCGGAAACGCCGCGAGAAGTCTCTCGTACCACTGAATGGCCGCTGCAGTGTTGCCAGCCCGCTGATTCGCATAGGCCATGAATTCGGTCAAAAGCTCGACTACCGAAGCACCATCGAAGGACGTCGGCGGATCAATAAGTTCCAGGGCCTTCCGCGGACTTCCCTTTGCCAAGGCGATTTCTGCTTGCAAGAGATGGAGACACTTCGTTTGCTGACTGTTCTGCGCATCGGCCAAGGGAGTGATGATGGTTAGGATTTTTTCTGCCTGGTTTGTCGCGCCGGCGCGTGCGTAGGCCTGGCCGATGAGCGCTCCGTAAAGGACTTTAGGGCCGATATACTTGAACGAGGGCATGACAGCGTCGAGCTCCGCGATCTGTTTTTTCCTGTTTCCTTCGCCGCCGGCGATTTCCGCAAGCATGTAGCGGACCCTTGCAGCACCGAACGCCTGGCGCTTGCCATCATCGATGGCCAGGGCATCCTCGAACTGGCGCTGCGCTCGCGCGTAACGCCCGTAGTAAAGATCAAGCAAAGCCAGCGACCGCAGCCCATTTTCGCGCGATTCCGGTTCTGCCAGAAGGGCTGAGAAAACCTGTTCCGCTTTTTGAGGTTGGCCTGCATCCACAAGAGCAGCGCCGTATTCGCGGTTCGTATTGCCCGCTGTCAGGAGTTCTGGTTCGAGCTGAAAAGCCTGTGAATATGCGTGCAGCGCATTCGGGAAATCGTGGAGATCGGAGTAGGCGGTGGCCAGCTCGACATATGTGCTGGCGTCGTCGGGCGCCACGCGAAGGACCTGCTGATATTGCTTGATGGCCTCCGGAGCATGGCCATGCATACGCAGCAGATGGGCATAGCTGAGGAGCATGTTCCAGTCGTTCGGATACTGGTACAAGTAGAGTTCATAGAGGCTGGCCGCATCCGTGTGATTCGTATCGTCCGCGAACTTTGCGTTAATGATCATGCGCTCGCGATCCGTGACGCGATCGGTAAGGGCAAGCGCCTTTTCATACTCCTGCTGTCCGAGGGGTTGTTCATTGTAAATAAAGCTGTGGTAGGCGCCCGCTAGAGCAGCGTGAGCCATGGCGAAGCCGGGATCCGTCGCGACGGCAGCACGAAAGAGAGGCATGGCGTCGTTGAATTTGCCCTGCTCCCAGAGTGCCACGCCGTCCGCGTAGTCCTTCAGCGCGGACAGCGATTTCGTTGTCACTTCGGGCAGGGGGCTGTCGGCAGCGTGAATCTGATAAAGAGACTCGCCCAAATCCGCGCGGATTTTCTGAGAGAGGGAGTCCAAGGCATTAAGCACTGTGCCCTCTCCGGAGGTTCGTTCCGTGTAGGAACGCAATGTCGCGCCATTCTGTGGATCAATCAACTCGGCCGTCAGTGCGTATTCCTGGCCGGTCCTGGTGATGCTGCACGCAATTAGGCCGCGAATGTTTTCCCGCTGGCAGATTTCCCGGCCTAGATTGGGAGTGATCCTGTCGGTCGCAGCCCGGCCCATCCGGTGGAGCACGTCGGGCAGGCGGAGCCGCGAAAATACGTTGGCGTTTCGCGATTGTTCCAGGCTGACGGTGAACGCGGTCTGCAGCGCCCGGTCGAACCGGGGATCACCCGTTTCGTTCTCAAAATCGGCCACCAGCACCGAATCTCGCGAACTGAAAGAAAGAACCGGACGCTGGCGAAGCAACCACGTTGCCACGAAAGCAAAGAGCGCCATCACGAGTGCGGCAAACGACAGCCAAATTCTCCACGATCTTCCGACAGTTCCGAGGGGTTTTAGCCGTGCGGCTTTTGACAAATCATCTGTGACGGCTGACGCGCGTCCAGTCACGCTTGCCGAGTGCGCTGCCTGTGTTTGCGGGGCGCGATTGTAATCATTGCAAGTCTTGACTTCAGCAAGGAAGCGGTAACCGCGGCGCGGAACGGTCTCCACATAGCGCGGTTTTTCGGAGTCGTCGCACAAGGCCTCGCGTAGCTTGCGGACTGCGGTGTGCAGCCCATCTTCAAAATCGACAAACGTATCGCTGGGCCACAGGTATTTCTGGAGGTCTTCACGGGTAATAACTCCCCCCGGTTTTTCGGCGAGCATACCTAACAGGCGCAGGGGTAAATCTTGGATTTTGACGCGGGTGCCACCTTTGCGAAGCTCTCCGGCGCGGAGATCCGCCTCGTATGGGCCGAAAGTGAATCGGGGCTTGCTCCCCTTGGACGAGTCCATGTGTTCAGACCAATATTCTGAGGACGTAAGTCGATCCTAGCACGCGCTTCGATGCCGGGCAAGACTGAAACGCTCTCGGTAGTAACTAAAGCCCTGTGAGTAGTTTAGCTGTCCGGAGGCAATTCGGGGCTAGTTCGGGGCCCGTCCATTGACCCCGATTGGGAGTCGTAGCATTGTGGCGCATCGTCCCACTGGGGTGTACGAGCGCTATGCAGCCCCTCTTCGCAGAAGACGCGAAAGAGCGTTTTGTATGTGGCATCGAGAATTCTGATGGCATGTAGGCTGCCGACCAGAACCCGAGAATGCCAGTAGCGGGGCAGGATTTCATTAGGTGCTGAATTATGGACCGAAACGAGGAGGGTGGGACGGTGAGAGCAAATCGGATTGTACTATTGGTAGGGTTGGTCTTGGCAGTGGGACTGAGTTCGAAAATCACGAGGGCACAGCAATGCCCTACGCCGTCGACTCCGCCTCCGATCTGTAATTTTGATAAGAGTTTCTGCGCGGCCTCGTCGGGTGTTACCTGCAGTGGCCAGCAATCCTCGTGGTCGCTCAGCAACACGGTCGAGGACGATGTTATTACTGGCACGCAGACGCAAACGAGCGGAAACACCACCGTCCTCGGCCAGGACTCGTCCAGTTTCACGTTTATCGATGGCAACAACTCACTTTTCGACACGTATGATCTCTACGCATGGCCCTCTACCTTTGAAGTGGCTAACACCGGTACATTCAATCTCCAGGGTGGCACGCTGACCGCAGGGTTTGAAGTCATTAATGGGGTGATGAATCAGAGCGGCAGCACAACGAATACGCTCGTCAGTTATGCGGCAGGACCGAATTCTCAAGGAGCGGCGTTCCATATTCATTGCAGCGGCACGGACAATGCGAGTTGCCAGTCCGTGGTTTCTGAAGAAGACACCGTAGGATCGTTGCTCGTCTCCGGAGCTGCGGCGCAATACAATTTGAGCGGCGGCACGATTAACGCCCCAATTCTTGAAGCGGATTCTGGAGGAACATTCAATCAAACGGGCGGGACCGTCAACATCTTGCCCAACCTCTCCGAAGACGCGAACCAGCCCACGGGCACATTAAGCAGCGGCCTTTACGTCGGCTTGAATGGCACGGGCACTTATAATCTTTCCGGCGGGGGAACGCTGCAGGTCGGCGGCTTCTTCACGAGCGGCCAATCAACCTCGCAAGCGGCAGGCAACGAATACATCGGCTATAACGCGGGCAGCAACGGTATTTTTAACCAATCCGGCGGCAACAACCTGCTCGGTCAGTATAGTAATCCAACCGATCCATTCAGCGGGTCCACCGGTGGAAATCTCTACGTCGGCTACCTGGGAAATGGGACGTATAACCTCTCCGGTGGGATCCTGGCAAACGTCCTGGGTACGAACGAGTATATCGGATACGGCCCCGGCAGCGTCGGTACATTCAATCAAACTGGAGGCTTTAACGGAGGCGTGGCAGGCACAAGTCAACCGCCTGACTACACTATCTCGCAACTGTACGTTGGTTATATGGGGCATGGCAATTATACCTTAGGTGTGCCAAACGGCTCGCCTTCCAACCCCGAGCTGGCCGCGAATTTGGAATATATCGGAACGCTCGGATTCGACAGTGCGACGGACAAACAAATTGCCGGCACGGGGAATTTCGTTCAGGATTCAGGCGAGAATTTTGCCTCTGACGAACTGATTGTGGGCAATGAAGGAAATTTCTCGGGTGTGAACTTCGGACTGTTGAATCCGCAGGGCACTTACACACTCAATGGAGGGCAGCTTTCCGCGGGCAGCGAAATTATCGGTGATCAATCCGCGGGTTATTTCGTTCAGACCGGCGGAAGCAACACCACGCAATCACTGGAGATCGGATTTGGGAACGCTCAAGAATCCCCCATCGGCGTTTACGAACTCAGTGGCGGCACGCTCACGGTGTGCTGCAGCAGCGAGGAAATCGGCAGCGGTGCCGGCACCAATGGACTTTTCATCCAGTCCGGCGGGATACATCAAACTCTTGAGATCGTCGTGGGACTTGGTGGTGGCACAGGCACGTATTCGCTCTCCAGTGGTCTCTTGGACGTCGGATTACTCACAGTTGGCCAGGACGCCCAGAATGGCGGCTCCGGTCTGTTCAATCAGACCGGCGGTACCGTAAGTACCGTGTTCACGCTTAATAGCAATGGAACGAACTTTACTTCCGAGGGGACGATCCAGGTCGGCACTGAAGCCAATGGTACCTATAATCTCGGCTGCACTAACGGCAGCGCTTCCACTTGCGTCGGAGCCGGCACTCTCACATCCGGCAGTGAGGAAATCGGTCTGACGGTCAATACGAGCTTCACAGGCACCTTCAATCAATATGCTGGCACATCAAACACCATGGCTGCGGGCGGCTTGGGCAACGGCGCATTGACCGTCGGCGCGGATGGCAACGGCGTGTACAACATGTACGGCGGTACGCTGAGTGCGGAGCATGAAGACATTGGCACCATTGGCTCTGCTGGAGTTACAGGGACGTTCAATCAGTCCGGCGGCACGAATAGCGTCATCGCACCCTCGAATACGCCAGGCTATGGCGACCTAAACGTCGGCGACAACGGCAATGGCACCTACAATCTCTCTGGCTCGAACGCAACAACGCTGAATGCCGTGACCGAAAATGTCGGGGTGGGCATAGGAAATGGCACATTCAATCAATCTGGGGGAGTCAACAACGTCAGCGGTACTTTCACCGTCGGCGGCGGCGACGAGAGCACGACGTTGGGCTTTTACAATTTGAGCGGCGGCGCGCTCAATGCCACAAACGAGATCGTCGGCGATAATTTCACGTCGAGCTCGGTACTGACGCAAGCATTCTTGCAAACAGGCGGCGCGAACACCGTATCGGGAACTCTGACCATTGGCGCAAGTTCTTTCTCGCAGAACGCACCTGGCCTCTACGGCCTTGAGAACGGCACTTTGACCGCCGGCAACATCACAGTAGGTTCCGCTGGAATTTTCTCCATCAATCCGGGTGCGGCAGGGCCAGCAGCCGACGTCCACTTGAATGTCACAGGGACATTGACGAATAACGGTACGCTAGATGTTTTTGGCACCCCATCAAATGCTCAGATAAAGATAGGCACTTTTTTAGACAATGGCACGCTGAACTTCGATCCCCTTACGCTTAACGTTACAAACCTGACGTTCGGCGCCAACTCCGTGGTGCAGACCGTTGCCGGCGACGCCTTCAAGGTTGGTGGGAATTTCATCAATGATTTCAATATCGTCAACACATCGCTGGCCGCCCAATGGAGTCTTGTGTCCGCCACGCTCGATTTCACCGGCACGAGCACTCATGATTTGTTTATGGCGAGCACCCTCAATGCGAACAATTTAGCCTGGGGGAACCTCGTTCTGGATGATGGCGGCAGCTTGGCATTCGTCAGCGGTTCGGCCGGTCTCTACGTGGATTCACTCGACCTGAGCGGCGGCCTGAGCGCGTTTGCAGATATTTGCGGCGGCTCCATTTTCTACGATGAAAACGACTCGGCCAATAGCAGCCTTTTCGGGGGTGGAAATCAAGGCTCCTACACGAACTCGTGCGGGGGCTCGTTAGTTCCGTTCCTCGGCGCGAGCATTAGTTCCTCCAGCGGAGGCACGGGCGGCGGCACAGGCGCTCAGACGCCTGAGCCGTCCACGTGGCTGTTGCTGCTGACCGGTTTGGCTTTCCTCTCGATGGGAACGTGGTTTCGGAAATTCCCGGTGCGAAGTGCATCCATGCAGGCTTGTGCGAGCAACCGGCAAGGAGAGTAGGGATGAACAGGAAAAATCAGCGAGGCAGCGTTGCAGTTGCGATCGTATGGTGTGTTGCGGGAACGCTCGTCGCAGCTGCAGCAATTACTTACCTGGTCGGGCAATATCGCGTGCATGCCAGCGATGAAGTTCAGTTTACGACTCCGTATCAGTTCGTCGTGTTCACCAACAGCGTCTCATATTTCGGCAAGCTCGAAGGTTTCGGCGGCCCGCATCCCGTCTTGCGCGATGTCTATTACGTCGTGACAGAGACGGATCCGCAAACGAAGCAGTCGAAAAACGTTCTGGTCAAGCGAGGCAAGGAGTGGCACGAGCCAGACCGCATGTACATCAACCCCAACCAAATCCTGATGGTCGAGCCAGTCAATTCAGATTCCAAAGTCGCGCAGCTCATTGAGCAAATAGGCTCGCAGAAATAGTCGCCACACCTTCTCGGATGCATTTTCGCTGAACTGCCTGTTATGAGCGGGGCTTTCGGGCCGTTGATGGTGGGGCTCTAGTTCGTAGGCAAGCGGTTCTCGATAAAATCCGAGATGCGGCTGGCCGCTGGCGGGTCGAGATTCGACAGCACGACGATGACGTAGCTGCTTTGCGGATAGATTACGAGATCGCCGTTCATTCCCGGTGGTGCCCGTTTGCGCATCCATGAAGCCGAACGCGTATTTTGTTCCTCCGGGCGTATCCACTTTTCCGGTGGTAAGCAGTTCGGTGTTTTGCGCATTCAGCAATTTGTGATTGATGAGTGCGTTCGCAAACCGGAGAAAGTCGCCTACTGTGGAATATCCGCCTCCGGCTGAGGTTCCGCGATAGGGAAGCGTGTTCGTGTTGGGCTGAAGACCAAAGAAATATCTGCCCAGCGGCCTGCCTGCCAACGACAGATTTGCCACGCAAACCATCGTCAACGGCCGCGGCATGATGCCCGCTGCCGGTTACCCGTTATCCAACGAAGAGCTTCGCGACCTCATCGCCTACCTGCACACCCTGTAAGCCACTCCCGCCCACAGTCGGCTCGGCTCGTACCACACCGCTTTCTAATTAGGATAAATTTCGATATTTCGCGACCAATTTATGGTTTTGGGCGTAAGCAGAAAAAACCTTTGCGGTCAGTGCGGCCTGACCAGAATTCTGAGCCTTCGCGCTAATACCCCAAATCACAAGCAAAATGGCCGCAACGAAAAACATACAATTCAGATATCGCGCTCGCGAGGATGCCATAACGCCTCCTTAGACCGCATCCTAATGTTACTTTTCATGTCCTATAACAGGGCAACTTGCGGCAACATACGTACCCGCGATACGAACTTCGAGCGAGCCAATAAACTCTTCCGCGGAATGTTCCAGCAGCTCTGGGATCCGGATACTCCCTCTGGGTTACTCCAGTATTTCCGCACACGGCGACTGTGGGATGAGAAGCAATACAGCAAGCTGAGGACCGACGCACGCGCCAACAGGAACAACAAATAACGATCGAGGATGCCCAAGCGCGGAAGCTGAATGAATCCACGTTATACAAATATCGCCTTCTCTTCCGGGAGCTTGACGCCTTTGCGGAGAAATACAAACTGCAATTGCTGATGCAGCTAGACCTGGATACTCTTGCAACATTTCGTGGCACGTGGACACAAGGACCGCGCACGAGTCTAAAGAAACTGAAACGCCTGAGGGCGTTCATGCGGTTCACCGAGAAGAGAAAATGGGTTGCCTATAATGCGGCGATCGAGTTGAAGGCGCCCAAAGCCCCACCCAAGCCGACAATGCCTTTCACTCGCGAGGAGATGACTCGGATTCTTGCCACGTTTGCGCCTTATGGAAAGAGCGCAGGCGTTCGCAATGCGCGACGGCTTCGCGCTTTCGTTCTGTTGCTCCGCTATTGGGGACTCCGAATCGGGGACGCGACTGCACTTGAAGTGAGCCGCCTCAATGAGAACAAGGTCCTTCTCCACACGCAGAAAACGGGCGTCCGCGTCTATTGCGTCTTGCCGGATGCAGTCGTTGAAGCGTTAGAGGCAGCGCCCCGTTCGAGCGAGCAGTATTTCTTCTGGACCGGTCAATCCACGATACGCAGCGCGAAGGGAAAATAGCAGCGCCGATTGCAGCGCCTCTTTGAATTCGCAAAGGTTCCCACGGGCCATCCGCACCGATTCCGCGATACCTTCGCCGTCGAAATTACTGCTCGCGGGTCAATTTTTTCATGAACAAATTCAAGAAGCTCGGGTTCATCGAGTACAACGGCGGTCTTCAGATCAACACTTCTCTCTTGAACGTCGTGCTGCACGAGTAAGCACCAACTCCCCGCTTATTGGAAAGCGGCATACTTCCAGATCACTTTTCACAACAGGACTTACGGCATATCGGATTGTTGACCGGCAGGGGGATTCATCGACGTCCAGTAGCACGAGGAATTCTTTTCGTCTCAATAGCCTCACCCCCGAGAAGCTTCCGGTCTACGTGCGGTTGTGAGCGGGGCGCACCTGAATGCAGCACACAATGCTTCCTGGCTGCGGATCCGCACGTAGGACAGGGGACAGAGAGCAACTGTTTTGCCGTCAGGTTGTTCATCTTCATTTGGATATAGTGCGACAAAACCAGCC
>JBAQYV010000046.1:0-20579 GCA_049790315.1 Candidatus Acidiferrales bacterium
GGCACCCTTGCCTTCGTCTGAAATCGACGCCTATACTCGAAAATTCGGCTATGAGCATGGAACACGCTGAGGGCAAGGTCGTAGTTTTGGGCGTCACCGGCGCTTCAGGAGCGATCCTGGCGCAGGCCGCGCTGCGCAAACTCGAAGCCGATGCGCGCGTGGCTCGCGTCCACCTGGTGCTCACGGAAACTGGCGCGCGTCTGGTCGCGCACGAACTCGGCATCGTCGCCGCCGACGCCAAAGACATGCCGTCGTTGCTCGCCGGTGCGCGTGCCACGAAAATCGATGTTCTCCCCAACAAAGATGTCGGCGCCGCAATCGCTTCTGGCAGCTACGCCGTTGATGCCATGCTCGTGATCCCCTGCTCGATGGGGGCGCTCTCGGCGATCGCCACGGGTGCCAGCACCGATCTGCTTTCGCGCGCCGCCGATGTCTGCCTCAAAGAATCGCGGCGCCTGGTGCTCTGCCTGCGCGAAACGCCGTTCAGCCGCATCCACCTCGAAAACATGTTGCGCGCTCAGCAAGCCGGCGCCGTGATCATGCCGGTGATCCCCGCGTTCTACGATCAACCGAAAACGCTCGACGACGTCGTCGCGCAATTCGTCAATCGCGCTCTCGCGCAAATCGGCCTTCCGCAACCCGGCGCGTTCCGCTGGGAAGGTAATGGCAAAAGCAAAGGCACGGCGCGAGGGACGTGACCGTGAACCGCATCCGCACCGTGCTCGAAATGATCAAGTTCGAGCACTCGGTATTCGCGCTGCCGTTCGCTCTCACCGCCGCGCTTCTCGCCGCGCGTTATTCCCTCGGTGTGGCATGGCCCACAGGCCGCCAGATCCTCTGGATCATTGTCGCGATGGTGGCAGCGCGCTCCGCCGCGATGACCGTCAACCGCATCGCCGACATCGAATACGACCGCCGCAATCCGCGCACCAGCCGCCGCGCTCTGCCGGCCGGAGCGCTTTCGGTCGGATTCGCACTGGGTTTCGCGCTTGTGGCGTCCGCGGTTTTGGTCGTTGCCGCGTGGCAATTGAACCGCCTCGCCCTGGAACTTTCGCCGCTCGCACTCGCGATTCTGTTTTTCTATTCCTACACGAAGCGCTTCACGATGTGGTCGCACGTCGTTCTGGGATTCTGTCTCGGCATCTCGCCGGCCGCGGCGTGGATTGCCGTGGCGGGAAAACTCGATCCGCGCATCTTGATTCTTTGCGCTGCCGTTACGCTCTGGGTCGGCGGCTTCGACGTTCTCTACGCCTGCCAGGATATTGATTTCGACCGCGAAGCCGGGCTCCATTCAATTCCGCGGCGCTTCGGCATCGGCCGTGCGCTGCGCATCTCGCAAGCGATGCACGTCTTGACGGTCGCGCTTCTGATCTGGCTGGCTGCCAGCTTTCACCTGCCGTGGCCCGCATGGCTGGGAGTTGCCGTAGTTGCCGCTCTCCTGATTTACGAGCATTCTCTCCTGCGCTCGAACGACCTCAGTCGCCTGAATGCTGCGTTTTTCACGGTGAACGGCTATATTAGTATTCTGTTCTTTCTGTTTTGGGGCGCAGCCGTCTGGGTAGCGCGCCCGTAGTTGGCTGAAGCAAAGTAGTTGGCTGTAGCAAAGTAGTTGGCACGCATCGACATGACAAGCGAACTCCAAATCTCCGACGCGCGCCTGAAGCCGATCGCCGATAAAGTTCTCGCCGGCGAACGCCTAAGTTTCGACGACGGCATCGCGCTCTATCGCACCAGCGATCTTCTGGCGCTCGGATGGCTCGCCAACAGCGTGCGGGAAAAGCGCCACGGCAGCATCTGCTACTTCAACGTAAATCGGCATATCAATCCCACCAACGTGTGCGTGGCCCACTGCCGCCTGTGCGCTTTCGGCCGCAGTCCCGACGCGCCCGGCGCTTACACATTCGCTCTCGATGAAATCTGGCAGCGTGCCGAGCAAGGTATGCGCGAAGGCGCCACGGAATTTCACATGGTTGGCGGACTGCATCCGGATTTGCCCTTTGAATATTTTCTCGATCTCATGCGCGGCCTGAAGCAACGCTGCCCCAGCGTGCATTTGAAAGCATTCACAATGGTTGAAGTCGGATACTTCGCGCGCATCGCTAAACTTTCGATTCGCGACACGCTTCTCGCGCTCCAAAAAGCCGGCGTCGATTCCCTGCCCGGCGGCGGCGCTGAAATTTTTCATCCCCGCGTCCGCAAAATAATTTGCGATCACAAAACCAGCGGCCAGCAATGGCTTTCCATCGCGCGCACCGCGCATCAAATCGGCTTGCGTTCAAACGCCACGATGCTCTACGGCCACATCGAAACCGAAGAAGAACGCGTCGAACACTTAATCTTGCTGCGCGAACTACAAGACGAAACACATGGCTTCGTGGCGTTCATTCCGCTCGCGTTTCATCCGGAAAATACCGCACTCTCGCATCTTCCGAAGCCCACGGCGTTCGCCGACATCAAAGCCATCGCCGTATCGCGCCTGCTGCTCGATAATTTTGATCACATCAAAGCGTATTGGATCATGATGACGCCGAAAGTCGCGCAAATCGCGCTGCGTTTCGGCGCCGACGATCTCGATGGCACCGTCGTCGAAGAAAAAATTTATCACGATGCCGGCGCCACAACCGAGCAGTTCACTTCGCGCGCCGATCTCGAACGCCTGATCCGCGAAGCAGGCCGCACTCCCGTCGAGCGCGATACGCTCTATCGCCCCGTCGATCGCTCGAAGATGCCGCCGCCCGGCCCGCGCCCCGATGTCACATTAATTCTGAACGTTTGATCGAACTGGAGTTTAGTTTCGCGCCGCGCTGGCGCTGTGTCATTCCTTCGTTCCGCAAGTTCTCTCATTCGTAAATTCCGATTGACGCCGCACGCCCGCCGGGTGCAATCTCCCGCCATCGCTTCCTCCGGGCCGAACCGGAACCGCATGATACGGCTTGCGACAAACTGCTCGGAAGAACCGTTCGCGTTCTATTTCACAATTTCGACCCCCTGTGGAGGTGGGTAACGTATGAAGCGATTTTTACTCCCCGCAATCGCTGCGCTCTCCCTGGCATTTGCGGCTTCAACAACTGTCGGCGCGCAAACAACCGCGCCGCCGCCGAGCACTGGCTCCGGCTCGATGTCTGGCGCAGGCTCAATGTCCGGTTCGGGTTCCATGTCCGGCGCTGGCCAGATGTCCGGCGCGATGACCGACAACAATAAAATGTCCGCCATGCACGCGCCGCCCGCTATCCTCAGCATTGAGACCGACAACATCAAGCCGTACGAACGGGTTCCCTACGACAAAGTGGCCGCGGAATACACGCCGGTCGCAATGAAGGCCAAGCTGCCCGGCACCGTGATTGCCATGGAATCCCTCTCCGGTACGCCGCGCGCGCAATTCCTATTCGCCTACGATTCCTTCCAGGACATGCAGAAAATGGAAGACATGATAGAGAAGAACACTGCGCTAACGGGCCAATTCAACGCCTTGGACGCGCGCGAGGGCGCGTATGTGACCGAAGTGCACACGGTGATCTGGCACTATCGCGACGACCTGAGCAACAACGCCGCGAACGCCGATGTTCCGCACTGCCGCTATTGGGAAACGATCACGTTCCACATCAAGCCCGGTCATGACGAGCAATTCGAGGGGCTGATGAAAACCGTTCAGGCCACCTACCTGAAAATCGGCGCCAACATTCCGTGGGTGACTTACGAATCCGAAATGGGCGCGAGCGATACGTACAACGTTTTCGTCCCGATGAAATCGCTGAAGGAAGAGGACGAAGGACTGGCGCGCGACAAAACGTTCATGGATGCTCTCGGCTCAGAAGGCATGCACAAGATGGATGACGTGGCGCGCGACGCGTACGCCAGCGTTGAGGACACGCTTTGGGAAGTGAACGGCAAAGCCAGCTATGTTCCCAAAGAGTGGCTCACGATGAATCCCGATCTCTGGGCTCCGAAGTCCGTGGCTCCCGCGGCTAAGACCACGACGGGAATGACGACCACGCCGGCGATGAAGCCCGCGCCGAAGCCTCCAACTCAATAAGCGAAGACTAACTCGATGTGGCAGGCGAGGGCGTCCCGTTCACTCGGGACGCCCTTTTCTTTTTGCGCTCGCAAATCCGAGCGCGAAAAAATGCGGCGTCACAAATCCCCGGTCGCGCCGAAAACACCCGCGGCGTTGCGCGCGTTGCGGCGCGGCAGAAACGCCTGCGCGAGCAACAGCGCAAAAAATGGTCCATACATCAGCCATTGCAGTTCCGGACTGAATCGCCATTCACCTAGAATACCGTACGGAATCAAAACGTTATAAGAAAGACATAGCAACACGGTCAGCAGCAGCCACGCCGTGTTCGGGAAAAAACACAGCAGCGGCACAATCCAAGTGAAATACCACGGATATCCGTTGGGCGCAAAAAGAAGAATCGCGCCGACCACCAAAAATGCCGCGCGCTCCGGCTCCACGCGGCGCGCCGGTCCCGCGGATAGCTGGCGCGCGGCAAACCACAACGCCAAACACACAACTACTAAGCGTCCCGCCATCACGGCAAATTCGTGCGAGCCCGAAAGCCAGCGCAGCACCGAATACAAACTGGCATTGTTGTTCTGCCAAGCCGGCAAATAATAAGCGCGCATTGTGCGTAAGAAATCGGACGCCGCTGCGCGGTACGGCCATGCGCACGCCAATCCCACCGCCGCCGCGACGGCCGCGGCCATCCATCCGCGCGCACGACGCGGCCAACCCGCGCGCACAATCCACATTGGCAGCAGCGTCGCCGGGAAAAATTTCGCCATGGCTCCCGCCGCCAGCGCCATCGTTGACACGATGGGGCGCCTTCGTATAATCAGAATGCCAGCTACCATAGCCGCGACGGCCAGCGAGTCGTTGTGGCCGCTTCCGGCGAACTCGATGATCACCAGGGGGTTCCAGGCGTAAATGGCCAAACGGGCAATCCTTTGGCCGGTGTTGCGCACCCAGAACCCAAGCATCCCGACCACGGCCAGATCGGCCAGAACAAAAGGCAATTTGAAGCCGACAGGCCCCGGCAACACGCGCCAAGTCGCGCGAAACACGAGTTCCAAAAGCGGCGGATAGACGGTGGGCAATTCGTGGGCGGGCATCACCTGCCAGGCGTTTTGGGCGGCAGTGCCAGCGCCCGATGCGGCGCGCAATGTTGCAAGCCGCGGGTCGTCGGGACGCATCGAATAGGGGTTCCATCCGGCGGCTTGGACTTGACCGTCCCAGCGATAGCGGTAGAGATCGGTTGAGAGCGTGGGAGCGAGCGGTAAGAGCGTGAGACGGAATGCCAGCGCGCCGAGCAGCACGAGAAAAAAACCAGCGCGGGAGTCGCCCAAATGTTCGAGCGCATACAGAGCGACGAAGTAAACGATGCCTGCCGCGAGCGCCAGCACGATGAAGCCGACGACGTGTGTGGAAAGATCGTGCAAGCGCGCGATCAAAAGGAAGATGGCTTCAAGCGCGACGAGCAGAAGCAGAGCGGCGGCGGCTTGACCGCGCGGCAATTTATTCGCGTGATGAGCGGGACGGCGCTCGGAAGTCAGCACGAAATGGCCGGTCTGCGCGGAGCGCAATGCTTAGATAGTTTGCGCGGAGCGCGATGCTTAAGTAGGCTGCGCGGCGCGCGGCGAGTCGATGGTTCGCGGCACGCGCGACGCTGGGGAGGAAAGTAACGGCAGTGAGGGGCTTCGTTCATCTCGGACTTTTGGCGGCGGCACAAGGGCCGCTGTCGAACTATTGGTCGAAGCTGACCGACGTAAATCGCAATCCTTTTCGCGGCCTCTATCAGTTGAACGGGTTCGATCTGTGGCTGACGATTCCGTATTTCGCGGTGCTGATCGTGCTCGCGGTGTTCGGGCTGCACCGCTACTGGATGGTCTACCACTATTTCAAGAATCGCAGGAATATTCCCGGTCCGGCACCCGCGGTTGAACATTGGCCCAAGGTTACCATACAGCTTCCGATCTACAACGAGCGCTATGTGGTGGAGCGATTGATCGATTGCATCGCGCGATTCGATTATCCGCATGAGCTGCTCGACATTCAGGTGCTCGACGATTCCACCGACGAATCGCAGGAAGTGGCGCGCGGCTGCGTGGAGCGCTATCGCGCGTTGGGATTTCCGATTCGCTATATTCATCGCGACGATCGCACCGGCTTCAAAGCGGGCGCGCTTGCCCACGGCCTGGAAAGCGCCACCGGCGAATTCATCACCATCTTCGACGCCGATTTCCTGCCAAGCCCGGATTTTCTGCGCCGCACGCTGCCGTATTTCACCACCGATCCAAAAATCGCGATGGTCCAGACTCGGTGGACTTATCTGAATCGCGATTACTCGGCGCTGACCGAAGTCGAATCCATTCTGCTGGACGGCCACTTCGTGATCGAACATGGCTCGCGTTCACGCAGCAACGTTTTTTTCAATTTCAACGGCACGGCCGGCGTGTGGCGGCGCGCCGCGATCAGCGATGCCGGCGGATGGCAACACGACACGCTCACCGAGGACACCGATCTTTCCTATCGCGCGCAACTTCACGGCTGGCGCTTCGTTTATCTGCCGGATGTTGAATGCCCATCCGAGCTGCCGGTCGAAATGAACTCCTTCAAAACGCAGCAAGCGCGCTGGGCGAAAGGCCTGATTCAAACCGCGAAGAAAATTTTGCCGCGCTTGTTGCGCTCAGATCAACCCACGGCGGTGAAAGCGGAAGCCGTGATGCATCTGACCGCGAACATCAGTTACCCGCTGATGGTTGTGCTCTCAACGCTGTTGCTACCGGCGATGATCGTGCGGTTCTATCAGGGCTGGTTCCAGATGATGCTGATCGATCTGCCGTTGTTCATGGCGTCGAGTTTTTCGATCTCCGGATTTTATCTTTCGGCGCAGCGCGCCCTTTATCCGCGCACCTGGTACCGCTCGATCCTTTATATGCCGTTCGTGATGGCCGTGGGCATCGGGCTTTCCGTGCGCAACGCCAAGGCCGTGCTCGAAGCGCTGTTCGGCGTGAAATCCGATTTCGCGCGCACGCCGAAATATTCCATCCAAGGAAGCGCCGGCAGTTGGCGCAAGAAATCGTATCGCAATCGCGCCGGCTGGATGCCGTATATCGAAGTCGCGCTCGGCCTGTATTTCACGGCGACGGTCCTGTACGCGATTGAAAACGAAAGCTACGTCACGATCCCATTCCTACTACTCTTCGTTTGGGGCTACCTCTACACGGGCCTTATGTCGCTTGGCCAACTCTGGTTTGAGCGCTTCCGACTGGGCTCGGATGGAGCGGCTGAAGCGCGGCCTGCCGCCACGGGCGTTCCCAGCTTCTAGCGACAAATTTATCCCGAAAACGAATCGAAGGCATACCCCCCCGTACCAATTGTATAAAATACTGATAATACAGAACTTCCAGAAGAAGAGTGCGGATAAGACTGAAAATAAGCGGGTTGATATCTCCCCTTTTCAATGACATACGCACTCTTTGTACAACTACTTGAAGATAAATGACTTAGAGGAGCGCTTTTGTGATGATCAGCGCGCGGTTGAGCCGAGGGATGTTGCCTGGGAAATCTCAACGGCCGAAGCGATCTACCGGCGAATTCAGCGGCGGGAATGCGTTTGCAGCTCACACCAACAGATAACACGAGTTATACTACTATGTCAATATAAATCTATGGTTCATTCGAATAAACGGGTAAAAACTATCCACGATTTTGGCGGCGCGGAAGCACTTTAGATTGCGTGCCTCCCTTAATGCTTCGAGGCGATCCGGGATTTGAGATTTTAGAGACAGGCAAGCGACGCGCTACCGCCCGGCCTCCAGCGTGCTTTTTATTTGCGCGAGCTGATCCTGGAGATTTGAAACGGAGCGGCCGAGTGCGACGTGGCGGATGATGGTGCCTTTGGCGCCGGTGAGGCCGGCCTGCTCGGAACCCATGGCGGCGATCAGGTAAAAGCCCGGACGCGCAGAATCGTTACCGTCGCGGACACAGAAACTCATGTCGAGGGCGGTTTCAAAGTAATGGCTGGAATAAAGCTGTTTTTCGGCGATGGCGTAGGCGATCTCGTCGCCGGGCCTTCCGCGCATGGATACCATTTGCACGACGCGCAGGGTGGGCTTCAATCCGAATTTCACTCGCGACCAGTAAAACATGTTGTCGACGTTGGCGGGCTTCGCGCTGGGATAGGAGAGAAGGTAATTGTAAAAGCCCGGCAGGCGCTGCGGCAAGACCTTCACGTAACTGAGCATATAGGCGAACTGCTGGGCGACAACGGTGGGATCGCGATGATCGTTGTAAACGCCGAGGACCTGATTGCCGCCGCGCTGATACTCGAGGACATGCGCGAGCGCGGTCTTCTGCAAAAGCTGATTGACCTGGCTCGCCGGATCTGAGGCTGACCAATCGATGGAGCGTTGCAACTGTTCGATATTACTGGCGGGCATTTGAATCGCGCAGTCGCCGGGCTGACATTTCTTCAGGGCTTGGATATCGTCATCCTGGAACGAGAAATTCTTGAAATCGGAAAGCTGCGGCGGATTACTGATCGGCTCCACTTCCTCGGTGTACGGAAGTTTGCGCATCTGGTTGACGTCGTGGGCAAACGCGAAATATGCGTCGGGAGTGGCGTTGATGTAAACCGCGGCAAACAGAAACACCTCTGCCGGCGCGCGGGACGGCAGAGCCTTCGCCACAGGTTTTCCGCCGCGGATGGCGGCGATCTGATCGTCGGTCAGGCCGATGTCCTGGCGAAAAAAGGTCTGCAAATCGAGATTGGGATTCGGATTCGCGCTCGCATCAGAAAATCCGGGCGCCGCACCCGCGAACAACAACACAAGCGATACGGCAAAGACAATTAAACCCGGGACGACGACGATTGGGCTTCGAAAGACGCCGATTACTCTTCGTGTGACCACAGCTTTCCCACCGGTGCACTTCACCGCATCGTTCACGAGGCGTCCTTTCAAATTCTCCAAATAATGGTTGTTGTGTTTCCAATTCGGCGAGGCCCGGGGAGCATTCAAGGAGTCGCGCGGCGGCCATGCCAGGAATTGAGCCGCCAGCGTGCACCAGAGAGGCTACATCACCCACTGCACTTCCGCCACCGAACCGACCTGAGTAAATAACTGTCCGCTTGCAAGCGACAGATATCAGATGCAGGAAAAGGCCACGGCGCATCCAAGACCACCAAGAAATGTTGCATGCCGCAAGCCGCGCGGATGGGGCTTCCTTGAACGGGCGCTAAAAAGAACGGTTTTTTATTGGGCTGGCTGATGTACAATCCCCTCAATACTTGGGTCGATGTTGGAGCTCGCGTTCGGCCCAGGGCACGCCAAGGGTCGGTTTTTGCCAAAAATTAGCGCAGTGATCATTGCTTTTAACGAGCAGCCGGACATCGGCAGAGCTTTGGCTTCGCTCGCCTGGTGCGATGAAGTCCTGGTGGTCGATTCGGGCAGCACCGACCGCACGCTGGAAGTGTGCCAGGCCTACGGTTGCAAGGTGCTGCAACGCGAATTTACCGGCTACGGCGAACAAAAGGCCTGGGCCGTGGCGCAGGCCGCGAACGATTGGATCCTCGCTCTGGACGCCGATGAAGAAGTGCCCGTCGCGCTGAAAGAGGAAATCGTTTTGCAATTGGCGCGCACGGAAAACTGCAGCGGGTACTACATCCCGATCACGACGGTGCTGTGGGATCAGGTGGTTCGCACCGGCCGGCGCCACACAAAGCCGAAATTGAGGTTGTTCGACCGGAGATTTGGGAATTTCCGGAAGCAATTGGTGCACGAATCGGTTGCCGTCGAGGGACGCACCGGCCAGTTGTGCGAGCCCATGTACAATTATTCCTACGCCAGCATCGCGGACTATTTCGACAAGTTCAATCGATACACGAGCCTATCGGCACTCGAAAGTTTTCGGCCCGGCGAGCGTCCGAGCTTTTTGAGGGCCGTTGCCGCGTTGCCACTGACATTTGCCCGGTTTTATTTCTTGAAGGGGTTCGTTTGGGATGGCGCGGCCGGCCTGACGTGGTCGCTGTTTTCATCGTTCTACCCCGCGGTCAAATATTTCAAGTTGTCGGAATTTCAAAGGATCTACACACAGCAGAAGCTCACGGAAGGTCTTCTTAGGGCGCCCGGCCGGGCACCGCAGCAACACAATATCGTTCGAGAGCGTTCGTCGCCCATGTTCCCCGACAGTTTGTTGGCGGCGCCGCCTTATGAAGAGAGGGTCGGGAACAGGTGATGCGCGGCGCGCTGGCCGCTCACGCCGCGGCGCCCGCATTGCCTCCCACGCACGAACTGTGATCACCGTCCATCTTCCCCAGTGACTTCTCATCTGCTGATTTACGGCGGAATCGCGTTTTTGATTATCTTGCTGTGGCTCGTGTATCGCTACGGCCTGATGGTTCCCGCGCCGAAGGGCCTGCCAATTTTGCTGTATCACAAAGTGTCGGTGGCGGGCGGCGACGCGTTGACCATCTCGATGGCTCGCCTGGATCGCCAACTCGCTTACATCGACTCGAACGGCTACACGGCCATTTCCTTCGCGGACTTGAAGGAATCGCTCGACGGCAAACGCGTGCTGCCGGCCAAACCTATAATCGTGACGTTCGATGACGGTTACCTCAGCACGTACCAACTGGCGTATCCGCTTCTGGTCAAGCACGACGTCAAGGCTACTGTATTCCTGCCTACGGCGTCCGTGGGAGGCGTTGCGCAGTGGGCCGGCGCAAATGAGGCGCTGATGACCTGGGACAACGTCCGCGAGCTGGCCCAAACACGCGTTATCGAATTCGGCCTGCATTCTCACCAGCACGAAAGTTACGAACATTATTCGCCAGCTCAAGTGGAAACGGATTTACGCGATTGCCTACACGCGCTCGAAGAATCCGGTTGTCGATTCGCGCGCGTCTTCGCCTATGCGTACGGCCGAATGCCTAAGGATATGAATGCCAATCGGGCCATGCGCGACTTTTTCCGCGAGCACGGAATACATGTCGCCATGCGCATCGGCTCCAGAATCAATCGCCTTCCGCCGAAAGATACCTACGAGATCAAGCGGACGGCCATTCGCGGCACCGATTCTTTCCGGGAGTTCAAGATCAAATTGCGCAAGGGCAGGAGCAAACTCTTCTAATCGGCAAGCTGGCGCCGTTTGGATGTTTCGGGCTTCCCGCGGAGGCTCAGATTCCGCAGCGCGATTTTTGCGGACCTGGTTATGCGCGGCTCCGCGATTTCCTTGATGAGGTTGGCGCGCGACGCCGCGGCAGCTGATTCCGTCTTTTTCTTCTTATGCCGCATGCACATATCATGGCATTGCCAGGAAACTCATGCAGTCCCATTTGGCACACGTGCGGAAAATGGTTGGCGTGCGCCAGGTTGAATGGGTTGCGGGTCGGACGGCGCCCTAGCGGCGGGCAGCTACTTCTTCGAGAGCTCGCGATTGAAGCGGCCCTCCACGTCTTCGCGGCTGAGCGGGTTGCTTGCGGTGGCTAAAAGGATCGAATAGACCACCTCATTCCCTTCGATCTGCGCGGTAAGAAACGCTCCGTTTCCCGGTAGCTGCTGGTAGACGAACTTTACCTTTCGACCGCCTCCAAGCGTCTTGATCCACTCTTCGTCTGGCATATTCGTCTCGTCAAACGGCTTCCGTACACGCCGGGAGTATACGTCGTTCGGCGCTGGGAATCGTGGAAAGTCTCGAACGAAGGGCCGCCGCCGACGGGAATCAGCGGCTGCGGGCGGCAACACGGAACTCCTGTTATCATTACTTCCGCGGACGATTTGTTAGCTTGGTGAGGGAGAAAAATCATGCCGGACAAGAAAATCATCGCGGTGGTGGGAGCAACCGGGGCGCAAGGCGGCGGCTTGGTTCGCGCGATCCTCAGCGATCCCAATGGGGGCTTCGCCGCACGCGCGCTCACCAGGGACGTGAACTCAGACAAGGCGAAAGAGCTTGCGAAATTGGGCGCTGAAGTTGTGGCCGCGGACGTCGACAAACCCGAAACGATGAAAAAAGCGTTCGATGGCGCCTACGGAGCTTTTTGCGTCACTTTCTTCTGGGCCCACTTTTCACCGGAAAAAGAAATGGCTGAAGCCAAAGGCATGGCCGAAGCCGCGAAGGCCGCGGGCGTCCAGCACGCGATTTGGTCCACGCTTGAAGACACGCGAAAATGGATTCCTCTCAGCGACAATCGCATGCCCACGCTCAAGGAAAAGTACAAAGTTCCGCACTTTGACGCCAAGGGCGAGTCCAACCACTTTTTCACCGATGCGGGAGTGCCCACCACGTTTCTGCTCACCGCGTTCTATTGGGACAATTTTATTTACGTCGGAATGGGCCCGAAGAAAGGACCCGACGGAGCGCTGGCCATCACTTTGCCCATGGGCGATAAGAAATTGCCGGGTATCGCCGCGGAAGACATCGGGAAATGTGCTTACGGCATATTCAAAAAAGGCCAGGAATTCGTTGGCAAGACCGTGGCGATCTCCGGCGAAAATTTAACGGGCGGACAAATGGCGGCCGCGTTCGGCGCGGTTCTGGGCAAGGAAGTCCGTTACAACAGCGTGACGCCCGAGGTCTATCGCAGTTTCGGCTTCCCCGGCGCCGATGATCTCGGCAACATGTTCCAGTTCAAACGCGACTTCGAGGATTATTATTCCGGCGTGCGCAGCCCCGCTTTCGCCCGCTCCCTGAATCCATCCTTGCAGGATTTCAAAACGTGGCTGACAAAAAATAAAAACGCGATCCCTCTGGAATGACCCTGAGGAACAACGTATATCTCGATTAATTGGCCTTCTCTGGAATATCCCGATGCGTTGCGTCACCTCTCGGTGCGGAGCTGTCAGCGGCCGCGGTATCGATCCCCAGCATGTGCGCGATCAACAGTTCTGGCGCAAAGGACTTAAAACCTCCTGGAATCAACACTTCCAGGAAATACCAGGGGGGTAGTTATGGTCAACCTGTCTCCCATCGGGCGTCCGCTCCATCGAGCAGAACTCCTTCCGGGAAGCACGGAACCCCGTGCGCTGGCCTCGCGCACTTTCATCTGCGACAATCGGCGAATGCCGCGGGAGCGCGACTCAAAAATTCAAATTGCCCAAGCGACGCCGGGCGATGTTCCCGTTTTATTGCAGCTTATTCGCGGGCTTGCGGAATACGAGAAATTGTCCGGCGAAGTCTCGGCGACTCCCGAAGGCTTGCACGCCGCGCTGTTCGGGACGCGGCCGGTTGCGGAAGCGATCTTGGCGCGGATCGAGCATCCGGAGAGACAGTCCGGTGCGGCTGTTGGATTCGCCCTGTTCTTCCACAATTTTTCGACGTTTCTTGGGCGGCCGGGCATCTATCTTGAGGATTTGTTTGTGCTGCCGGAGCATCGCGGCAAAGGTATCGGAAAAGCGCTTCTGCTCCACGTTGTGGCGATTGCAAATGAGCGCGGATGCGGGCGGCTGGAATGGGCTGTACTTGATTGGAATCGTCCAGCGATCGAGTTCTATCGAAGATTGGGCGCGCGAGAAATGAACGAATGGACGATCTACCGGCTTACCGGAGAGCCGCTCGCGGCGTTGGGATGTTCGGGAACGGAGAAGCCGGAGGCGCCGTCGTGAAAGCGCGCGTGAAGCGGCGAAATAGGATTTGGATTGCGCACGTTTTGGCGTGCGTGCTCACCGTTGTCGCGATCGCCATGCTTGCGAGCGGGGCCGCGGGGCGGGAGCGCGAATCGACTTCGGTGTACGCGCTGCGCAGACAGCGCCTTGCGGCGCAACTCCGCGCGCCGGTGGTGCTGTTTGGATATACGGGGCACGAAGAGGCCAATCCTTCCTACGTGTTCAATCAAGAGGAGAATTTCTACTATTTGACGGGGCACAACGAAGAGGGCGCCGCGCTTGTGGAATTGCCGCCCGACGCGAAGTACAAAGGCGGGAACGTGGCGTCCGACATTTTGTTTCTGCCGCCGCGCGATCCCGACCAGGAAAGATGGGATGGTCCGCGCCTTGGTCCTGGCGATCCTGGCGTGCGCGAGAGCACTGGTTTTGCCGATGTGGAACCCATCGGCAAATTGCGCGAAGTTTTGAAGCAACTCAAATCAACATACCCAACAATGTATACACTTCTGCCTTCGCAGGAAGAAGACGGCTATCCGCACGAATCCGATGAGCTTGCGTGGTTGAAAGACAACGTGCCCGGCGGGGATTGGAAAGACGCGCGCGATGCCATCGGCGCGATGCGGCAGATCAAAGACACTGGCGAACTGGGCCTGATCCAGCACGCGATCGACGTTTCCGTGGACGCGCACTTCGAGGCCATGAAAATGATGCGGCCCGGCCTGTGGGAATATCAGGTGGCGGCGCGCATGGTGGAAATTCACTCGTGGGGCGGCTGCGAAACCGAGGCGTATGCGCCGATTGTGGGATCGGGATTCAATTCCACGGTGCTGCATTACAACACGCTGGGCCGGCAAATTCAGGATGGCGATATCGTGGTGCTGGATGTCGGTGGACAATATTCCGGATACGCTGCGGACATCACGCGCACGCTGCCGGCCAGTGGAAAATTCACGCCGCGGCAGCGGGAGATTTACGAGATCGTTTTAGGCGCGCAGAACGCCGCATTCGCGGCGGCCAAGCCCGGAGTGCGTTTCACGCGAGGCCCCGGCAGCCTGTACCAGATCGCGTACGACTACATCAATTCGCATGGCAAGGATCGCGAAGGGCGCTCGCTCGGGCGCTATTTCATCACGGGGCTGGGGCATCACATCGGGCTCGACGTGCACGATGCCGGCGATCCATCGCGCACGCTCGAAGCGGGCATGACCATCACCATTGAGCCGGGAATTTACATTCCGGAAGAAAATCTTGGCGTACGCATCGAAGACGACGTGCTGATCACACCGACGGGCGCGAAATTTCTTACGGCGCGCCTGCCGCGCGATCCTGACGAGATTGAGAAGATAATGGCCGAGGGGAAAGCCGTCAGAGAGAGCGCCCCCGCCGCAACAGCAAACACCGTGCCATGAGCGTCCAGCGAAAGTCCCTGGCCAATGGGGAGTCCGCCGCGGCGGACGGTAAGCATGTCGAGCTTCGCGCGGTCGGGTATAATTGATCGGTTTGAGTGGAGCGCGGTATGTCACTAGGGCACCGCGCCGACGACTTGTCGCGGATCGAGTTCCAGCCAGGGGAGAGTCCATGTCGGAGGAGCTAAGAGCTACACAACTGCGTCCGGGAATGATCATCCGCCACGACGGCGATCTGTACACGGTCCACAGCGTGGATCACCGCACGCCCGGGAATAAGCGCGGCGCCATGGCCACGAAGATGCGAAATCTGCGGACCGGCTCGATCATGGATCACAGGTTTCGCGCGGAAGATACGCTCGAGCGCGCGGTGTTCGATGAAATCGAATTCGAGTTTCTTTACGCCGACGGCGAAGGCCACCATTTCATGAACACGGAAACGTATGACCAGATTCAGCTCGGGCCCGAAGTGCTGGGCGACGCGGTCTACTATTTAATTCCTAACACCGTGGTGAAATTGGAATACTACGAGAACAAGCCGATTGGCGTGCTGCTGCCGGACACCGTGGATCTGAAAGTGGTGGACACAGAACCGACGCTGCAAAAAGCCACCGCCAGCGCGGTGATGAAAACTGCGAAGCTGGAAACGGGACTGTCGATTCAAGTGCCGCCGTTCATTTCCAACGGCGACAAAGTGAAAGTGGATACGTCGGAAGCGCGATACGTGCAGCGTTCCCAGGAATAACGCCGGTTCTGCCGGCGGCGCGAAAATCGGAGAGGACCCATCGACGCCGCATCCAACCTGGGACCCGCTTCGATTGTAGTGGCCTGCTACAACGATGCCGATATCGTCGAGCGGACGCTGGCAGCACTGGCGCGGCAATCCTGCCTGAACTTTGAAATCGTAGTCGCCGACGACGGTTCGCATGAATCTTACGCGCCATTGCTCGGGAACTGGGCTCCGCGATTTTCTTTCCCGATCCAACATGTGCGTCACGAAGATTTGGGATTCCGCAAAGCGCGGATTCTGAATCGCGCGGTTCATGTGAGCCGCTTCGACCGGCTGATCTTCCTCGATATGGATTGTCTGCCGCACGAACTGTTCGTGCGGAATCATCTGCGCTTCGTGCAATCCGGCACCGGAATCACAGGCCGCCGTGTGCACATCGAGCGATCCTCCGCACCCACTGCGGCGCAGATCACGGCGCATGGAGTGAATCTGGGTCCGCTGAAGCTGGTAGGGCTGTGGCTTTCGGGAAAAGCCAAATGCATCGAGCACGGGATCTTGTTGCCGGAAATGTTTGAATCGTCGGGGCGCGCGATTCTGGGCAGCAATTTTTCGATCATGAAAACCGATCTCGAACGCGTCAACGGATTCAATGAAGAGATGGCCGGCGCGGGATGGGAAGACTCCGACGTGGACAGGCGATTGCAAGTGGCCGGCGTGAAAATCCGCGACTTGAAAAACCTGGTGATCCAATATCACGTGACGCATGAACAGCGCGTCGGCGACACGGTGGAAAGCATGAAGCGGTATGACGAGATGCGCGCGCTCCACGCGCTGCGCGCACCGAAGGGACTTGCTGAAATTGAAGCTGGAGATTTCGAGCGGTTCGAGTATGGCGCGGACGCTGAAATGCGCCGCCGCGATGCGCGCTCGATCTAAAACTTTTTGGGCTAGCGAGGCGCTTGGGCCGCACCCTGACCGAAGACGCGCTGGAAGATAGCGTCAACCGACTTGAGTTGGCGATTGAGATCGAAGGCGCGGGAAAGAGACTCGGCATCGAGAAACTTTGTGATGCGCGGATCGGCGGCAATGCGATCGCGGAAACTGGATTCGGATTCCCATGCGGCCATGGCATGCTCTTGCACCCATTTGTAAGCTTCGTCGCGCGGGGCGCCCGCTTCCACCAAATCCAACAGAAGCTGGCCGGAAAAAACCAAACCGTGCGTGGCTTCGATGTTGCGCAGCATGCGCTCGGGAAAAACGCGCATACCGGCGACGATTTCCGTGACGCGCGCGAGCATGTAATCCACGAGGATCGTGGAATCGGGAAGAATGATGCGCTCGACAGAACTGTGCGAGATATCACGCTCGTGCCAGAGCGCAACATCTTCCAGCGCGGGCTGCGCGTTCGCGCGCACAACGCGCGCCAATCCGCAAATTTGTTCGCAGCCGACGGGATTGCGCTTGTGCGGCATCGCGGAACTGCCGCGCTGTTCGCCGGCGAAGGGCTCTTCGGCTTCGCGAACCTCGGTGCGCTGTAGATGGCGAATCTCAAGCGCGAACTGCTCAAGCGTGGCGGCGATTTCGGCAAGCACGCAGACGTAATGCGCGTGGCGATCGCGCGCGATCACTTGCGAACTGACGGGGGCGGGATCGAGACCGAGGCGCGCGCAGATGGCGGCTTCGACTTCCGGGCCGAGGTGCGAAGAATTGCCGACGGCGCCGGACATTTTGCCGACGGCGAGATCGCGCGCGGCCTGGCCGAAACGCGCGAGGTTGCGGCGATTGGCATCAAACCAATTCGCGAGCTTAAGACCGAACGTGATCGGCTCCGCATGAACACCGTGCGTGCGGCCAATCTGCGGGGTGCGCTGAAATTCGCGAGCGCGGCGCTCGAGAACCTCGCCGAGGCGCACAAGTTCGTGCTCAATTTGGCGCGACGCTTCGCGAATCAGCAAAGACTGCGCGGTGTCGACAACGTCGTTGGAAGTGAGGCCGTAATGCAGCCAGCGCGCGGCGGCGGGATCGCCGATGGTTTCACCGACGGCCATGGTGAAAGCGATTACGTCGTGACGCACGCGAGCTTCGAGTTCCGCGATGCGCGCGACAACGCCAGCATCCACGCGCGCGCGCTGGCGAATCGCGTCGGCCGCAGCGCGCGGCACAACCCCGCGCTCGGCGAGCGTTTCGGTGGCGGCGACTTCGACTTCGAGCCAGTGCCGGAACTTGCTTTCCTCACTCCAGACGCGGCCCATCTTTTCGCGCGTATATCGCGGGATCAATTCAGGCTCCTTCGGGTGCAGCCGGCGCGCTAAGACCGGAACATTCTTCTGGCGGGCTCAAAGTGGAGCCCGCACCAGAGAAAACGGCGGGGGAATTCCCTGCTCTATGATACCCGATGGCGCGCGATTTTCGGGCCAAAAACCGAGTGACGGTGCAAGCAAGAGTGCTATGCTGAATTTCGCTGACGAAGCGATTTGCAGGAGGCGCTGATGCGCCGGCTCGAATTCGCCGCGATTACAGCGGCGCTGCTAGCGATGACGCTGACTACCGCTATTCCGACCGCCACGTCTCAGGAGAAAGCTCCCGCGACTCGCGCTTATCTAGCAGGCCAGATCGGCTCGTACGCCGTCGTGCAGGTGTACGCCGACGGCTTCGACCAATTGACGCCGAACGAGCGCGTGCTGGCGTACCAACTGGCGGAAGCCGGGATTGCGGGCGATCCGATTTATTACGATCAGGTGGCGCCGTACGGCCTTGAACTAAAACAATTGCTCGAGGGGATCTGGACGCACCCGGCAGGAATTCCAGCCGCGACGCTAAAGAAAATTCAAGACTACACGCAATTATTTTGGATCGGGCACGGCAACTACAACCCCGACAGTTCCGAAAAGTTTTTGCCGGACTTCACGCAAATTGAATTGCGCGACGCAGCGCGCAAGGCGTTGCACAACGGCGCCGATTTCGGCGTGAAGGACAACAAGAGTCTGGATTTTCTGCTGGCGCGCCTCGATCAGCCGATCTTCGATAAGAGTTACCGGCCACAACTCACGGTGAAGAGTCCGCCGCCGGGCCAAGACATTCTGAGCGCGAGCGCCAACAATCTGTATGAACACGTGACCCTGGACGATTTGGCGGGATTCACAGAGCATTACGCGCTGAATTCGCGGATTGAAAAGCGGGGCGGGCACGTATTTGAAAATGTGTGGCGCGCGGGCACGCCGGACAGGCGCGTACCGCCGGGACTGTATGCGGCGCAGATCGGACGAATCATCGAACATTTGAGCGCGGCGGCAGCCGTAGCGCCTCCGCTAGAAGCCGCGGTGCTGCTGAAACTGATTCGCTACTACGAAACCGGCGAGAAGGATGATTGGTACGACTACAACACCGCGTGGGTGCAGACGCCTTCCACGGTGGATGCGATCAACGGATTTATCGAGGTGTATCTGGACCCGCGCGGAGAAAAGGGAGCGTACGAATCGGTGATGAGTTTCGTGGATCCGAACGAGACGAAACTGATGCGGCAGTTCGCCGCGAACGCGCAATATTTCGAGGAGCGCGCGCCGTGGCCAGATGAATATAAAAAGCAGAACGTTCAGCCGCCGGTCGCAAACGTGATCACAGTGGTTTCGGAAGCGGGCGACGCGGGGCCGCTTTCACCGGCGGGAATCAACTTGCCGAACGAACAGGACATTCGCCAGCAGTACGGAACGAAGAGCGTGTTGCTGCTCAACATTACGACGGCGTGGTCAGAAGCGACGGGGCAACGGGCACTCGAGGAATTTTCATCGAGCGACGAGGAAAAGGAGCGCGGGCGGAAATATGGTCTTGAGGCGCGGAAGCTCGTGATCGCGATGCATGAAGTGCTGGGGCACGGCTCGGGTAAAGTGAGCGACAAACTCACGGCGGATCCACGCACCTATTTGAAGGAATATTATTCGACGCTCGAAGAGGCGCGCGCGGATCTGGTGGCGCTGTGGGATTTCAACGATCCGAAGCTGGCGGAGCTTGGAATTCAAGATCAGCAGGAACTGATGAAGACGGCGTACGATGCGGAAGCGCGTGCGGGTCTGGTGATGCTATACCGCTATCCGCAGAGCGACCGGATCGTGGAAGATCACGATCGCGGAACGCAGATGATCGTCGGATACCTGATGAAGAATTGCGGATGCATCGAGGCGGTGACGCGCGACGGCAAACTTTATTTGCATGTAACCGATTACGACAAGATGCATCAGGGAATCGGCGTGCTGCTTTCCGAGCTGATGCGCATCAAGGCCGAAGGCGATTATCCGGCGATTCAATCGCTGGTGGATACGTACGGAGTGAAGCTCAATCCTGCGTGGCGCGATCAAGTGGTGGCGCGCGCGAACGCAATTCAACTTCCCACACGCGGAGTTTTTCTTTCGCCGCTGATCGAGCCAGTTTATGACGCTGCGCATCACGTGGTGGATGCGCACATACGCTATCCAAGCAGTCTCGCGGAAGTCATGCTCACCTATTCGCGGAAGAGTCTCGGTTACCTACCAGCGCAGTAAGCGCTCCCGTCCGTATCTTTTTCTCTCCGGCAGACAAGAGGGATTCTTCGACTTCGCGTCCCAACCCGAAGATCGCAAAGGCGCGATCTTCGGGAACTACAAAAGCGTCGGAACGCTCCGCTCAGAACGACGATTGGCAGGTAACGAAGCACAACCTTAAAGTTCGATGGGATCAAGCGGGGCTAGCTGAGAAGCGATCCAGAGCTTGCCGGCGAAATCGGAGCGGCGGCCAAGAGCTTCTTCGGCGGAGATGCGGGCGACGTCGGGATTGTTGTTGTTTTCGGAGAGATGCGCGAGGACCACGAAGCG
>JBAQYV010000047.1:0-17193 GCA_049790315.1 Candidatus Acidiferrales bacterium
TTGGTTCTACCCGAAGGCGTTTTGCTAACCGCAAGGAGGCAGGCGACCACGGTGGGATCAGCGACTGGGGTGAAGTCGTAACAAGGTAGCCGTAGGAGAACCTGCGGCTGGATCACCTCCTTTCTAAATAAAGTGGCAGTGGAACCTGTGCAGGTGTGCAGGGGAAGCTGTCCAAAAGCCCCGAAACGCTCGCAAGAGCGCCAGGGGGTCAAGGTTCTCACGGACCGAGACGTTTCTCGACTCTTCAAAGCCTTACGGGTTCTGACAGATATCATTCGAGGCAATGCGCTCCGCGCAGTCCGGCGGCAATTGTCGCGAAGACACGGTTTGTGTCTTCGGCTTGCATCGCGTCGTTAAGTGCCGATCAAAATTATTAGGCCCGCCAGATTCTTCGGCGGGCTTTTTTGTTTTTGGTAGATTATTTTTCGGGCGGCCTGCGGATCGGATTACGCCGAGCGCGGCGCCTATTTCGCCTTCGCGGGCTTGGCTGCGGTGGTCGATGACGCAGACTTTGTCGCGTTCGGCGCGGCCGACGGCGAGGACGCGTCCGGTTTGAGCAGGCGCATCAAACCGAGCGCGGCGTGCGAGAGGCGCGCGCCGCGGCGCGAAACGATGTAGAGGTGGCGCGGCAACTTCATTTGCTTCACGCGCACTTCGGCCAGGCGGCCGCGATCGATATCCCATTCAACGCACATGCGCGGCACGATCGCCACGCCCATGCCCATCTCGACGAAGCGCTTGATCGATTCGATGGTGGGCAGCTCGAAATCCATGTGCAACGGAACATTGTGGCGCGCGAACATTTGCATCACCCCGCTGCGGAACGGCGAATCGACGATGTGCGCGACGAAAATTTCCGAAGCGAGTTCCGAGAGATCCACTTCTTTTTTCTTCGCCAGGCGATGATTCGGCGGCACAACCAGCGTCAGTTCGTCGCGCAGGATTTCGACGGCCTGGAGCTTCGGATCCTGCGGAACATAGGAGACGGCGCCGAGATCGAGGCGGTAATTCAAAATCTCGCGCGGAATGTCGCGCGAAAAAACGCGCTGCACAGCGATGCGCACGCCGGGATAGGCTTGATGGAACTTCGCGAGAAACGGCAGCAGCGCGTGAATCGCGCTTTCATTGGCGCCGAGCGAAAGTTGGCCGATATCGAGGCCCTTCAAACCTTCAAGGCCCTTCACCATTTCGTCGCGCAGATTCAGCAGGCGGTCGGCATAATCCTTGAGGAGCTCGCCGGCATCGGTGAGCTTGACCTGGCGCGCGCCGCGGACGACCAGCGGCTGGCCGAGTGAATCTTCGAGCTTGCGCACGGCGATGCTGACCGCGGGCTGCGTGCGGTAGAGCTTTTCAGCGGCGCGGGAAAAGCTGCGCTCCTGCGCGACGGCCAGAAACACTTGTAATTGAGAGAGATCCATGGGAATGCCTCGAAAACCTACGTTTGCCCTCTATTTGCGTTATAATGCGAACTTATAGGGAATACAAGTAATATAAATTGGACTTGGTGCCTAGCGGCGCTCAGACTACACATCTCAACCAGGTAGACGGCGCTCGGGGCGCCTGCGGCTCATCAAAGACACACCAATGGACCACATCCAAATCTTCGACACCACGCTTCGCGACGGAGAGCAATCGCCCGGTTTTTCTATGACCGTGCCGGAGAAGTTGCGTCTGGCTCGCCAACTTGCGGATCTGGGTGTGGACGTAATCGAAGGCGGCTTCCCCATCGCTTCGCGCGGCGATCTCGACGCGGTGCGAACCATCGCCACGGAAATTACAAGTTGCCGGGTGGCCGCGCTGGCGCGAGCGCGCCGTGAGGATGTGGACGCGGGGATCGAGGCTTTGGCTCCGGCGCGGCATGCGCGGCTGCACATTTTTCTCGCGACATCCGATTTACATTTGCATCACAAGCTGCGCCTCTCGCGTGGAGAAGCCCTGGAAGCCATCTCGACCATGGTGGCTTACGGCCGGAAACACGTCGCGGAAGTGGAATTTTCCGCTGAAGACGCGAGCCGCAGCGATCTGGAATTCCTGGCGCTGGCAGTGGACGCTGCGATTCGCGCCGGCGCCACGGTGATCAATTTGCCGGACACAGTAGGCTACGCGGTTCCCGAGGAATACGCCGCGATGTTCACGAGCGTGCGCGCGCGACTGGGCGATCCCGCCGGAATCACCTGGAGCGCGCATTGCCACAACGATTTGGGATTGGCCGTGGCGAATTCGCTGGCGGCGGTTCGCGCGGGCGTGCGGCAAGTAGAATGCACGATCAACGGAATTGGCGAGCGTGCCGGCAACGCTTCGCTTGAGGAAATTGCGGCGGCGCTCGCTGTACGCTCGGTAAGTTTCGGCGTAAAAACGAATTTGCACCTTGAGAAGTTGTATTCGACCAGCCGCATGCTCAGTGAAGTCACCGGCGTATCCGTGCCGCCGAATAAAGCCGTAGTTGGCGCGAACGCTTTCGCTCACGAAGCCGGAATTCATCAAGACGGCATTCTGAAAAATCCGCTGACGTATGAAATTCTTTCGCCGGAGGCGGTCGGTGTTCCCGCGCGTTCACTGGTAGTAGGGAAGCATTCCGGGCGCAACGCGCTGCGCGCCAATCTGAAAGAATTCGGCTACGAACCGACCGATGAAGAACTGGCCGAATGCTACCGGCGCGTCAACGCGCTAGCCGACGAATCGAAGAATGTAAAACAGCGCGACTTACTGGCTATCGCGCACGAAGTGATTCGCAAGCGCCTGTTCACCACGCTGCCGGATGACGCGCGCGCGGCTTCTTGAATTGCATCCGTCGACACTTCTTTCGCTTAAATGACTTCGCAAACAATCAGCGCAAATCCAAGCGCGGCTCCGAGCGCGAAAACGCAAGAATCCGCGCGGCCCAAGAAAATCGTCCTGTTGCCGGGCGACGGCATTGGTCCGGAAGTCACGCGTGTGGCCGCCGACGTTCTGCGGACTTGCGCATCTGAACGCGGCCATCGGTTTGAATTTACTGAGTTGCCCTTCGGCGGCGCCGGGATCGAGGCCGATGGCGATCCGCTGCCGCGCGCCACGCTTGAGGCTTGCCTTGAGGCCGACGCGATCCTGCTCGGCGCGGTCGGCGGACCGCGCTGGGACGCGCGGCCTCCGGGCCAGCGCCCGGAATCGGGACTGCTCGCGCTGCGCAAGGGCCTGGGCCTTTACATCAATCTGCGGCCTGTTCGGCTGCGGCCGGCGTTGGCCGGGATTTCGCCGCTGCGGCCTGAGCGCGCGAAATCGATCGACATCGAAATTGTGCGCGAACTCGCCGGCGGAATTTACTTTGGCGAGCGCGGCTCAGAGACAGTGGACGGCGTCGAGCGTGCGTGGGACGTGGAAACTTACACCACGCCGGAGATCGAGCGCGTTGCGGAGTACGCATTCGGGCGCGCCGAAGCGCGCACACGGCGCGTGGCCTCCGTGGACAAAGCCAATGTGCTCACAAGCTCCGCGCTGTGGCGGCGCACGGTGACGCGTCTTGCGGCGCGGCACGCTGATGTGAAGCTCGATCACCTTTACGTGGACAACGCGGCGATGCAATTGGTGCTGGCGCCATTGCAATTCGATGTGATCGTGACGTCGAATATGTTCGGCGACATTCTAAGTGACGGCGCCGCTGCGCTGGTCGGCTCGATTGGCCTGATCCCGTCGATGAGCCTCGGCTTGGGCCCTTCTCTGTATGAGCCGATTCACGGTTCGGCGCCCACGTTGGCGGGAAAGGATGTGGCCTGCCCCATCGGCTCGATCCTTTCGGCGGCGATGCTCCTCAGCGAGAGCCTGGGCCTCGAGGCCGAAGCCGCGGCGGTTGATGCTGCGATGGATCGGGTACTCGAACGCGGCTTCCGCACCACCGATATCGCGGAGCCGTCGGGCCAGACGGTCGGCTGCGCCCGGTTCGGGGAGCTGCTGAATTCGGAACTCCGCTCGGCGCTCAAGCAGCGTTCCCCACGCCAGGCCGGCGGCGTCTGAAAGCACTTCAAAATGTCTGTTAGCGCCTAAAAAGTTGTTCTCTATTTCTTCGCCGCTCGGGTCTTGTTTCCGGCTTACGGGAGTGCTAATTTCTTTCATTCCCGTGACCCCCGAGCAATTTTCTGCCCGTGCGGCTTGGGACTCGGCCTTGAGTCAATCCGACACACAATCCGGGCTTTCCGAACACAGCAATGGCCGGGCCCCCCGTGCGTCCGCTGATCCCGCGGAGGCGGATTCCTCCCCCATTTACTGGCGCGTGGAAGGCAGCCTGCTGGACCTGAATGCGCTGCGTGCCATCACATACCTCGCATGGAACGCGCAGAGTTTCGCGCAGCGCTGGGCGCGCCATGCGGCTACGCTGCTGCTGAGTTTGATTCGGCCCGTGCTGTACGCCGTAAATCGCGTGTTCGCCACGCGCGCGGTGCATACGCTGCTGGCCGGAATCACCCGTGATCGACTGGATCTGCTCGGCGAAGAATATTTTGAATACGTGCTGAAGCCACAGCTTAGGGCCGCCGGCGTCGAGCGGCTCCGAAAATTTCTGGAGCAGAACGGCGACGTTGTGCTTGTGAGCCAGGCGCTCGACCATATCATGCGGCCGCTCGCGCAACATCTCGGCGTCGGGTGGATCATCTCGAATCGTTTGGAATTTCGAGATGGCGTGGCCACTGGACGCTTGCTTGATCCCGTGGTTTTGCCGCGCGGCCCCTTGGCATTGTTCGGCGGCGGAAAGCCCGATGGACGGTGGGATGCGCACCGTGTGGCCGGAGCGCTCGGCAAAAAGTCGGGTGCGCCTGCCACCAGCGATGACGAGAAAGCGCGCCGGGCAATTCGGCCGGCGGCGCGGCCAGCGCCCGCGAATCATCTGCCAGTGGTGATGTTCGGGCAGAAAACGCGCATCGAACCGCTCTCTGTTCACCGCGCTTTGGCCGGCAAGAACATCCTGCTGATCGGAGTGACGGGCTTCATCGGCAAAGTGTGGCTGGAACATCTGCTCATCAATCTGCCGGAGGTCGGCAAGATTTCGCTGCTCGTACGGCGGCAGCGCAGCACTACCGCGGAGCGGCGCTTTGAAAAAATCGCCGAACAGTCGCCTGTCTTTGAACCGCTCGAGGAGAAACTCGGCGCGGAGTTCGGGCAGTTTCTCCGCGATCACGTCGAGGTCGTCGAAGGCGATGTCGGAAAACCGGGATTGGGGTTGGCGCCCGAGATTCGCGAGCGATTGGCACGTACGCTTGACCTTGTGGTGAACAGTTCGGGTCTGACGGATTTCAATCCCGATCTCCGCGACGCGCTGGCCAGCAACGTGGAAGCGGTCGCCAACGTGATCGAGTTTGTGCGCGAATCGGATCACGCCGCGCTGATGCACCTTTCCACATGCTACGCCGTCGGTGCGCGCGACGGCCGCGTCAGCGAGGAATTGATTCCCGATTACACGCCGCTATCCGTGGAAGATTTTGATGCCGAGCAGGAATGGCAGCAGTTGAGCGAGTTGGTGCGCAATGCGGAAGCGCGATCGGAAAGCCCCGAGCTGCGCGTGGCGCTTGAACGCCAGGTGCTGGGCCGCCGGCGCACGACGCCGCTGCCTCCGGGCGCGGAGCTTGAGGCGCAGATTCGCAAAAACCGCGCGCGTTGGTTGCGCAATCGCCTGACGCACGCCGGCACGCGTCGCGCGCGCCGCCTCGGCTGGCCAAACACTTACACATTCACCAAGAGCCTTGCCGAATCGTTGATTGCGCGGCGGGGCGCGGGCCTGCCGATCGCTGTGGTGCGGCCATCGATTGTGGAGACGTCGACAGATGAGCCATTCCGCGGGTGGAATGAAGGAATCAATACATCGGCGCCGCTTTCCTATTTGCTCGGCACTTACTTTCGCCAGTTGCCATCGAACGCGCGCAAATGTTTGGACATTATTCCCGTCGACATGGTTTGCCACGGCATGACGCTGATTGCCGCGGCGCTCGTGCTGCGTCGCAACGCGCCGCTCTATCAACTGGCCACGTCGGCCGCGAATCCGTGCGACATGGGCCGCTCGATCGAGCTCACGGGCCTGGCGCACCGCAAGCACTATCGCGCGCAGCAAGGCCTGGAGCACTGGATGCGCCTGCGATTTGAAACGATTCCCGTCTCGAAAAAGCGCTATCGGAATCTTTCCGTGCCGGCGCAGAAGGCCGTCGTGAAAGGCATCAATCGCGCCGCGTCGGCGTTGCAATTCAAAAAGCCGCCGCTGGCGCGGCAGGAACGCGATCTAGCGCGCGTGGAAAAACTGATCGAACTGTACGAGCCATTCATTTTGCACAATGAGCAGATTTTCGAGTGCGGCAATGTCGAATTGCTCTCCGCGGAGTTGCCTGAATCTGAGCGCGCCGCGTTCGGATTCGAACCGCGCTCAATCGATTGGTGGGAATACTGGATTCAAATTCACGTTCCCGCTCTGCGAAGGTGGGTTTATCCGCTGATCGAAGGCCGCGCGCCTGAGCCGACGCCGCGTCGCCATTTCCGATTGGGCGAAGAGCCCGATTCCGGCTCCGAGTCGCCCGCACACCCTTCCGGAACCGAATCCGCGGGATCCGGCCCTGTTTCCGACGCCACATGGCACTCTTCCTGACCGGTTCCACCGGCTACATCGGCGGCCATATCGCGGCGCGCCTGCTCGATCATCACGGCGAGCGCCTCAATGTATTGGTGCGCGCGAAGGATTCTTCCGACGCATCGGGCAAACTGTGGCGCGCGTTGCAATTGCATATGGAGCGCGACGCGTTCGCCGAAGCGCTCGCCACGCGCATTTCGGTTTTTCGAGGCGATTTAACTGGCGCGCGCTTCGGCCTGGACGACCCCGACTATCGGCGCCTCGCCGAAACCACCGACTCCGTGATTCATTGCGCGGCGTCGCTCAATCGCAAATCCGAAAAAAGCTGCCTAAACGTAAATCTTCGCGGAACGCTCGAAGTGGTGCAGCTTGCGCGGCGCGCAGCCGCGGGCAATGGGCTTCGGCGCTTCAGCCAGGTGAGTACAGTCGCCGTGTGCGGCGAACGAAATCGCGAAGTCGTCACTGAGGACGCCTCGATCGATTGGAATCGCTCCGACTACGATCCGTACGCGCGCACGAAAAAATTCTGCGAGCACATGGTGCGCGAATTGCTGCCGGAAGTGCCCCGCACTGTTTTTCGGCCCAGCATCGTGCTCGGCGACAGCCGGCGTCCCGAAACCACGCAATTCGACATGGTCCGCGCGTTCGTTTTTCTGGCGCGATTGCCGGTTCTGCCCTTTCGCCCGGATGACCGGATCGATATCGTGCCGGTCGATTACGTGGCCGATTCCGTCGTCGCGCTGCACCAGAAGCCGCGGCCCGAGCACGAGATTTATCATCTGTCGTCCGGCGCTGGCTCCGAGACATTTCGCCAATTGACCGACACACTCTCGCGCGCCGCGGGAAAAATGCCGCCGCTGTACTGGCCCGGCCTTGAAGGACCGGCTGGTGGTATCGTCACGCGGCTCTCTCGATCACGAAGCGGAATCGGCCGCGGTGCGTCGCTGCTGAAAGTTTTCTGGCCGTACCTCACATGGAACACGGTTTTCGACAACACGCGCGTGGTTGCCGAGATGGGGCGCCGCCCCGCTGCCTTTTCAAGCTATTGCCATCCATTGTTTCGCTTTAGTGTGGAGCACCGTTTCTCGTATCCTTACCGCGATTGGTCCGGGCCCTGGCCGGCGGCGCAGATTGCCCCGGCGCATTCGATTGGTGGAGGCGGCCGCCCATGATGGATTTCGTTTTGGAAGCGTGGGTCAGCGAGATCATTGAGCGGGCGCGCCTGGGCTGGATGCTCGGCGCGGGCCGGCCCTGGCAACCGGGCGAACCACTGAAGCTGCTCTTTGCCGGATACAACGGCACGCGCAATACCGGCTCCGACTTGCGCGTTCACGAAATTCTGCGCCAGGTGCGCCAAGTGCTCGGCGCGGAGCGGCTCGAACTCGCTGTGATGACGCAGAATTTCGAGCTTTCGCGCGGGTATTTCGGCGACGCGCGCCAGGTTCATCTTCCCGATATTTTCCCGCCGTTCCTTCGCCGCGAGGTTCCACGTCATCACGGCGTGGTGGCGTGCGAAGGCTCGATGTTCAAAAGTAAATTTGCCAGCGCGTTGACTACGATGATGATCGGGTCGCTCGGAATCGCCGCCGCACAAAACAAACTGTCGGTTGGCTATGGTGGCGACGCCGGCGAAATGGATCCCATGCTTCAGAAAATGGTCCGCCGCTTTTGCAGCCGCTCGCTCGTAATTCCGCGCAGCGAAGAATCGCAGGTCCTGCTAAGTGAGTTGGGCGTGCCCACCGAGCTTGGCACGGACACGGCTTGGACATTCGAACCGCATCCACCTGAATACGGACGAAAAGTTTTGACCGACGCGGGATGGGATGGCCGTAAGCCGGTGCTCGCCGTGTGCCCCATCAATCCTTTCTGGTGGCCGGTGACGCCATCGATTCCGAAATGGCTGGCGCGCACGCTGTTCGGCGCGTACAAGCAGAGCCACTACCGGACCATTTATTTCCACAAATCCGGCGCGGAAGTGGATCGCGCGTACAAGCGCTATCTTGACGAACTCGCGATTGCAGTGAATGCGTTCCGCTCGCGGCACGACGTTTTCACGATTCTCGTGGCCATGGAAAGCCTCGACGAGCGCGCGTGCCACGCGATCGCGCCGCAACTACCGGCTCCGATTTTCGCCGCGGATCATTACGACATGTTCGAGCTTGTGAGCATCGTGCGCTGCGCGCGCTGGATGGTCTCTTCGCGTTACCACGGCATCGTCAGCTCGATGCCCGCCGGCGTCGTCTCCGCCGGCGTCACCATGGACGAGCGCATCCGCAACATGATGCGCGAGCGCGGCCACAACCACTTGATGTTCACCGTCGACGATCCGCAGCTTCACGAAAAATTGATCGAAGCGATGGAAACACTTGTGCGCGATGAAGATTCGATCCGCGAGGCCATCCGCGTGACCGTCGTGCGCAATCTGAAAGTGATGGCGCGCATGGGCGTCTTTTTGGAGAAGCAGGTGCACACGCAATATCCCGAATTTGCCATGCGCACCGGCGTGCATCGCTGGGAAGAATATTTGCCGCCGCTATCACCCAATCTTCGCGCGCTGATTGACGCCTACGAACCCACGATGCCGGCAGCGATTGCCACGACTGCGACAACAAACGCGGCGACAGGAACGCGGTGAATTTCCTCGAACGCATCTTCGAGAATCTGCGCCGAGCCGCGGGCCAACCCGTGCTTCAGGAAGCGCGCGCTGATGGCGCCGTCTCGGTCACGGGGGCTGAGCTTCTTGCGTTAACGGCGGACTCGCGCGCGTTCATACATGCCGCGGGACTTGCGCGCGGAGATCGTTGCGCGATCGTCGCGCCGAATAGTATTCGCTGGGTAGCGCTTGATTTGGCGCTGATGGCCGAAGGAATCGTCACCGTGCCGCTTTACGCGCGGCAAGCGCCGGCGGAGTTGGCGGCAATGCTGCGCGATGCGCAACCCTCGCTGATTTGCGTGGGCGACGCTGCCCTGAGCAACGCCCTCGCCAGCGCGTGGCCGAGCGGCGAACACGGCGAGCGGGAAATTTCTTCCTCTCCAGCGGCACCGCGGCGCGTGCTGTTCGACGAAATCTTCGCCCGCTCGGCGCCAACTTCGGCGCAAGCGACGTCGCCGGCGCCGCTCGCCCCCGGCGACGTCGTCACGATCATCTACACTTCCGGCACGTCCGGCGAAGCCAAGGGTGTGCAGCTCAATCGCCGCAATCTTGATCACATGCTCGGTTGCACGGGTTCACGCCTGGACGTGCTGATGGGCCCTTCGCAGCGCGCCGACCGCGTGTTTCATTACTTGCCGTTCTCTTTCGCCGGCTCCTGGATTCTTTTGCTTTCGTGCTTGTCGCGGTCGAGCGTTCTGACTCTTCTAACCGATCTTCCGCGCTTCGCCGACGACCTTTGCGCGGCCGAACCCGACTATCTCCTGAATGTGCCTACGATCCTCGAGCGCATACGCAGAGGAATCGAAGACAATCTCAAAAAGCGCGGCGCGATGATCCTGCGGATCTATGAAGGTGCGGCAAAAGAATGGCTCGCGCGTACGAACGGGACCGGCACGCGCGGTGGCGCGTTTCGCCTGGCTCTCGCGCGCCTTGCCATTTTTCCTGCGATCCGCAAACGGCTCGGTCCGAATCTCCGCGCGCTCATCTGCGGTTCCGCGCCTCTGGCTTCCGAGACGCAGCGCTTTTTTGAGATGCTCGGAATCCCCGTGTTGCAGGTCTACGGCCTCACCGAAACGACGGGCATCTGCACGATGGACGATCCGCGCCGCGTCGAACCAGGCACCGTTGGCCCCGCCGTCCCCGGTGTTGAAATGAAGGTGGGAGAAAATCAGGAGATACTGGTCCGCGGGCCGAATATTTTCCCCGGCTACTGGAATCGTCCCGACGAAACCGCAAACGTTTTGCGCGATGGCTGGTTTCACAGCGGAGATCAAGGCGAAGTCAATGAAGCCGGCAACTGGCGCATCGTCGGGCGAATCAAGAATCTGATCATTCTGAATTCCGGCCACAATATCGCGCCCGAACCAATTGAAGAAGATCTGCGGCTGTCCATTCCCGGCGTCGCGCAGGTGGTGCTGGTCGGCAACGGGCGCGGCTATCTTTCCGTGATCATCGCGGGGCCGATCGAGCGGCGGCTCGCGCAAATGGAAGTTGAACGCATCAACGGCTCACTGCCGCACTACAAGCAGATTCGCGCGATTCACGTGGAACCCGAGGCGTTCACGATCGAGTCCGGCCTGTTGACCGCAAATGGCAAGCTCAAGCGCGACGCAATTTCCACGCAATATCGTGCGGAGATCGAAGCGATGTATCAAAAGAAAGCTGAATCCGCAGCCGTATAATTGTTTGGCGAGATTAAGAATCGATTAAGAATAAATGAGCGATTTCAAAGGCAAAACGCTTTCCTGGAAACTCTCCGGCGGCATCGTCGAGGTCGAGTTGCACTACGCTCCGTGCAACGAGATCGGTACAACGATGCTCGAAGACCTCGAGCGCCTGGCGCAAGCGCTGCCCGAACTCGAATCTAGTGCGTCGGCGCTGATTCTTTACAGCAGCCGCAAAGAAGGATTTTCCGCGGGCGGCGATTTGCGCGAGCTCTATCGCCTATCGCTTGCAACCGAAGGCCAAGCGCGTGCCGATGGAATGCGGGTATTTGTGCATCGCATTCACCACGTGATGAATTCTCTGGACGCATCGCCCCTGACGACGATTGCCGCCGTGCATGGCATCTGCTTTGGCGGCGGCTTCGAGATGGCTCTCGCGTGCGACATCATCGTCGCCGACAAAATGGCGCGATTCGCCTTTCCGGAATTGCGGCTCGGGATTATTCCGGGGTTTGGCGGCATTCCGCGATTGCGCCGCGACGTAGGCAATGCCGTGGTCCGCGATGTGCTTTTCACCGGGCGCAGCATCAACGCCGCAAAGGCTCAGGCCGTTGGCTTAGTCAGCCAGGTGGCCGCGGAAGGCGAGGCGCTGCGTCTCGCGCGCTCGACCGCTGCGCAGGTTCTGAAATACGATCGGCACACCAGCGCGATTTGCAAGAAATTCGCCAAGCCAATTCCGCTCGAGGATTTGCGGCGTGAAACAGAGATTTTTTGCGAACTGTTCAGCCGGCCCGCGGTGATGGAAGCCTTGCGCAAATTCGTCGAAAGCACCGATGCGCATCCTTATCTGCCATGACGAGCGCACGGCCGCGAGCTATGCCCGGCAATCGGCGTTCCTGGATGAAAGCTGCGATAGAATTGAGCACGCGCGTAGCGATCATGCGGGTAGACAAACAATGAGAACGATTGACCAGACGACCGGAGAAATTCTCGACCTCGCGGCCGCGCATTTTAAAGTTCCGCGCGAGCAGCTTTCGGCTGACGACGATTTTTATCGCAAGCTCAAGATCGATAGTCTCCAGGCGCTCGAGCTACTCACGCGCCTTGAAAATCACTTTGGCATCGAGCTACCCGACTACGAGGTGCAAGGCGTCAGCGATTTCCGCACGCTCGCCGACCGCATTCAGGCGCGCCTGTAGATAGGCGATTCCGGCGCGGCGGTTGGCGCGATTGAAGCAATGCGCTCCGCGCAGGCCGGCGAGTCTTGCGCATGCGTTCCACATCAAATCGAAAAGGGAGGAAACATCATGGTTCGCAAAGCTTCAGCAGTTTGGAAGGGATCGCTCAAAGAAGGTAAGGGAACAATTTCCACCGAGAGCGGCGTGCTTTCAAACACCGCGTACTCCTTTGCCACGCGCTTTGAAGGCGTTCGTGGCACGAATCCCGAAGAACTTATTGGCGCTGCGCACGCGGGTTGCTTCAGTATGGCGCTTTCAGCGCAACTCGGCGAAGCGGGAATGACCGCGGAAAGCATCGAAACTTCCGCCGCCGTCACCCTCGAAAAAATCGACGCCGGTTGGACCGTCACCAAGGTTCATCTCGACGTCAACGCGCGCATTCCTGGCGCAAACCAGGCCGCGTTCGATAAAGCCGCCGCGAACGCTAAGGCCGGCTGCCCTATTTCGCGCCTACTGAAAGCGGAAATCACGATGACGGCAAAGCTCAACGCCTGAAAACATCGCGACGCGAGCGAAAGAAAAGCTAAATTTCGATTGCCGATGCTGGACCTGAAACAATATTCCTGCCTGGGCGAAGCCCTGCGTGCGGCGCTCGACCGCTGGCCCGATGAAGTCTGCCTGATCGAAGCTGATCGCGATCGCGAACGCGCGCGGCTCACCTACGCCCAATTTAAAGAAATCGCGCTGCCGCTCGCGGCCGGCATCGAACAAGCTGCCTTTGCCGCGGGCGATCGCGCCGCAATCATCATGACCAATCAATCGAAGTGGCTGATCTCGGCCTACGCCATTTTTTATTGCGGCGGAGTGCTGGTGCCGCTCGATTACAAACTAACGGCCGACGAGCATCTGCAGCTCCTTGCGCACTCCAAGGCCAGCGTGCTGATCGTCGAATATCCCCTGTGGCGGGCGATCGCGAGCGCCAAATCGTTCGCGGCGCGCGCCACCTCTCTCGTGCTCGTCACCGAAGCCCCGCCGAACGCTGATCTATTCGGCGCGCGCCGCTGGGAAGAATGTCAGGTGGCGGGCGAGCCTGAATTCCGCATGCGTGAGCGCAAGGATCCCGCCTCGATCGTATATTCCTCCGGCACCGGCGGGCGGCCCAAGGGCTGTGTGATGACGCACGAGAATTATCTCGAGCAGTGCATGGCGCTCACGTCGCTCTTTCCCTTCTGGCCCGGCGTGCGCTATCTCTCAATTCTTCCCACCAATCACGCGATCGATTTCATGGTCGGCTTCATCGGCCCGTTCACTTGCGGTGCGTGTGTGGTGCACCTGCGCACACTGCGCCCTGAATATGTGCGTGAAGCATTCGTCAAATACAAGATCACTTACATGACGCTCGTACCGTTGGTGCTGAAGAATCTTGAGAAAGGCTTGCGCGCGCGCTTCGCCGAACTGCCGAAATCGAAACGTTTCATGCTCAACATGCTCATCCGCGCAAATCGCGGACTGACGCGGCATCAGCCAAACGTCGAGATCAGCCGCCGCCTGTTGAAGCAAGTTCATGAATCGTTCGGCGGCGAGCTGCGCGCGCTATTCGTCGGCGGCGCGTTCACTGAACCCGCTACTCTGCAATTTTTCTACGATCTCGGAATTCCGGTCGCCAATGCCTACGGCCTGACGGAAGCGGGAACGGCCGTTACCGTCAACGATTTCAAGCCCTTTCGCGCGGATACCGTTGGCCGCGCGTTGCCCGGCATGGAAGTGCGAATCGCGAGTCCCGACGAAGAAGGCATCGGAGAAGTCGCGGTGCGCAGCAAGACTGTGATGTCACAATATCTGGATGATCCCGGCCTCACGGCGGAGACGATCGTAGACGGCTGGCTGATGACCGGCGACCTCGGCCGTCTTGACGCCGCGGGCCACTTGCAACTCTTCGGCCGCAAGAAGAACATGATCGTCACGGCGGAAGGAAAAAACATATATCCCGAGGACATCGAAAACGTCTTCGAGGGGCTGGCCGTGAAGGAATTCTGCGTGTTTGCCACGAACTATCTGTGGCCCGAGCACACCATGATAGACGAACAACTGGTGATCGTGATTCGCCTCGAGCCCGATTGCAAAGTTGACGACGCCCTGCGCGCCGATCTCGCCGAGCGCAATCAGCGCCTGCGTAATTACAAGCGCATCAGCGGATTTCTTGTTCACGATCAGGATTTCCCAAGAACGGCGTCGCTAAAAATTAAACGTAACGTATTGGCGGAAGAGATCGGTCGAGCTCGCGAGCGCAACGAAGTGATTTCTATATGAACGCCCCGAATCAAAAACTATTCGCGATCGTAAATCCCGCCGCGGGCGGCGGCCGCTCGCGCAAACACGCACCTGCGGCGCTTGAGCGCCTGCGTACCGCCGGCCTGGAAGTCGAAGAGCACTACACTTCCCGCCCCGGGCATGCCACGCGGCTGGCGCGCGACGCCTACGCCGCGGGCTGGCGCAACTTCATTGCCGTAGGCGGCGACGGCACCGCGAATGAAATCGTGAATGGTTTGCTGCCCGACTCAATCGGCGGCGAGCGTCCCGCGCTTGGCTTTCTTCCGGTGGGAACCGGCAATTCCTTCTTGCGCGATTTTTTCGATGGCGGCGCAAATCATTCCGCGCTGGCCATCATCGAAGGACGAAGACGCCCTTGCGATGTTGTCGTGCTGGAGCACGAAGGCGGCCCGACGTATTCCATCAATATCGTAAGCGTGGGATTTGCCGCGAACGTCGCCGCTCTCGCCAATCGGAGATTCAAGCGCCTGGGTCCATTCGGCTACGTGCTGGGCGTGCTGTCGTGTCTCGCCACGCTCGATCGGCGCGCGTTCCCATTGCGCGCGGATGGTGAAGCCGACGCGGATCACCGGCGCTGTCTGTTCCTCGCATTCAGCAACAGTAAATTTACCGGCGGCAAAATGATGATCGCGCCCGATGCCAAGACCGATGATGGTCTTGTGGAATACGTGCGCTGGGGCCCCATCAGCCGTCTCGGGTTGATTTGGAATCTGCCGACGCTCTTCGACGGCACGCATATCAATCACCCGCTGGCCTCGCGTCGCGCTGTTCAGCGAATTGAATTCGAGGCGGGCGCGCCGGTCGATGTCATGGTCGACGGCGAAGTCCTCACCACTCGGTGCAAGAGCATTACCGTGTTGCCCGCCGCGCTGGACGTGATGGCGTGACGCCTTCCGTTCCCTCGATCCCCAACGCGTCAGTTCCGCCGCCGTTTCCCGCGGTTGTTCAACGTCCGAAACGCGGATTCCTCACCAATTTGCGCAGTTTCTATCACTGGATCGTGTGCGGCGTCTATTTCTTCATCATTTGTCCGGAACTCATCGTCAGAGCGTTGTTTGTGGATCCACGCACACACGACCGCCCGCAACGCAGATTTACGCGTCATCTGATGCGTTTGGCCGGCGCGCATATCCAAACGATCCGAGCTCCCGGCTACGATTCGTCACGAACCAGTTTTTTCATCGTGAACCACGTCAATTTGTTCGATCCCTTCGTACTTTATTGCGCGATTCCGCAATTCATCCGCGGCCTTGAGCTCGAATCGCATTTTAAAATTCCGGCGTACGGTTGGATGATGAAACGCTTCGGCAACGTGCCTGTTCCCGTCACGCATAGCGCGACGGATTTGAAGCGCATGTGGCGGCTCACGAAAGAAGCGCTCGATTCCGGCGTCAGCCTCGTCGTTTTTCCTGAAGGCCAGCGCACGCTCACCGGCCGCGTCGGAATATTTAAGAATGGCGTTTTCCGCATGGCGCTTCAAACGGGCACCCCGATCGTGCCCGTCAGCATCGTGGGTTCGTTTGAATTCAACAATAAACTGGGATGGGGAATGCGGCCAGGCCCGGTCGTCGTCTATTTGCACGACACGATCGAAACCGCGAATCTCGACAAGGAAAAAGATCTTGGTGCGCTGCGCGATCGCGTTCGCGAAATCGTCGCCCGCCCGATCGACGAATATTATTCCCGCATGCCTTAACCGTTTTGGTCCATGATTTATGCTGTTTCCGGATCGAAAACAGTCAGACCGCAAGCCCGCGCGACCGGAATAAGTTTTCGGTCAGCCGTGACAAAATCGATGTTCTGATCGTCGCCCTCGGAACTCAAAGACAACCGGGCCATATCCCGCAGCCAGAGGGCGGACGCCAGTTGAATGGCGTCTGCCGCCCGCAAAACACCGAAGCGCTCAACCAAATTGGGCAGATTGCTTAGGGTTTGGGCGGTCATCTCCACGACATTTAAGGAAAACATCCAGTCCAAGTGGAAAGCATCCCGTGCCGTTTCAAAACTACGCCGCGCCTGCTCGGGCGTTTCGCCCCTGGGCCTCATGTGCAACATTCTCTGCGCGAGCGCGCGGTGCACTTCAGCAAACGTGAGAAGGGACGAAAAGGCGCGCTCTTTGGCGCCAAGCCGCTCGATCATCGCGTCCGTCCCGCGTTCCCGCAGGTAGCATTTCACCAGAGCGGAGGAATCAACGTAGAGTATCAACCGCGGTCATCGAGAAGAACGCGCGAAAGACTCTTGCCGCGGTTCAGCGGCGGCTTGCGCCGTCGGAAGGGTTTTGTAGCTAGACGGATATGTCCCTCGGCAGCCAATTTTCTCAACACCTCATCGGGCTTTGGCGGATCGTTGCTGGCTCGGGGCGCCGATACCAAGCACGCCACCGGTTTGCCGCGGTCTGTGATGAGCAGCTCCTCGCCAGACGCCACGCGGCGAAGATAGCGGCCTAAGCGATTTTTTAGTTCTCGGCTTCCAACGCTCTTCATGTAGCTACCTCGACCCCAATTGTAGCTACATCAAAACAACCGCGCAATCCTCGGGGAACAGGGCGCGCCCGATTACAAACTGAGGCGAATTCCAGGCAGCGTGCGTCCTGCTCGAGTTTCCTGCCAGGTGTACACGATACGATGAATCACGGTGAGCGTCGCGACCACCGCAATCACCCACAGCACGGGCGCCATGCGATTAAAAAACCCTCCGAGGATTAGCAGCACCATGCGTTCGGGCCGCTCCATGAAGCCAACCTTGCACAACGGGATCAGCGATTCGGCGCGCGCGCGCGCATAACTCACC
>JBAQYV010000048.1:0-10336 GCA_049790315.1 Candidatus Acidiferrales bacterium
ACCGTTAGCCGGGCGGGAAGAGCCGGGCGGGAAGAGCCGGACGGGAAGAGCCGGGGCGGGAAGAGCCGGGCGGGAAGAGCCGGGCGGGAAGAGCCGGGGCGGGAAGAGCTGGGGCGAGAAGAGCTGGGGCGAGAAGAGCCGGGTGAGAAGAATCCGGGGAGGGTAAGTGAGCGTCAGCGATTGGCGGGCGGAGCTTGCGCGAGTTTTTGCTTAATGCGGGCTAAATCAATTATGGCGCGGACGATTCGGCCGCGGCCGAGGACTTCTTCACCGGTGCGGGATTCGACGTCGAAGGTGAGGTAACGGCCATTGATTTCGGCCAGACGCGCGGTAGAGACGACCAGGGAACCGATGCCGGTACTTCTGAGGTGATCGACTTCGATGCGCGTACCGACGGAAATTTTACCGGGCGGGAGCGCGCGGTCCACGGCGTGCGACGTGGCAGCTTCCATCATGGCGATCATGGCCGGGGTGGAAAAAATTTCGGGGAGCTTGGGATCGTAGTACGCGGTGGTGTATTCAAAAATTACGGCGCGCTCGAAGCGGCCTTCGAGACCGATACGAAGTTCGACGGGCGAAGGGACATCTGAAGGTGCTTGAGAATTCAAAGGTGATAGCCTCAGCGGCGAAAGCCGCAGTTATTTTTGGAGCGTTTGCGGAACGCGGAAGCCGCGCCCTTACGCAAGGCAGTAGTTCTTACCCACAATCGTCGGCGCCGCTGGCGGCGCGCCCGGCAAGGCGGCGAGATTGCGGGCGGACCAGGCTGTTGAGAACTTCGGAGAAGGTGACGCCGACCTGGCCCCAGAGGCGGCGCTTCAAACCCATGTAGCCTTGCGCGCCGCTGAAGAGATCGGCCATCAGGGAGCGGAAAGTGGGACTGTGGCCGATGAACTGAATCATGCGCGTGGTGACTTCGCCGCCCAGGAAACTGCCGCGATAGAGGCGGCGGGCGACGCGCGTGGCGAATTCGAGTTCGATCGAAAATTTAGCGCGGACGCGCGCGGGATAACTTGCGGGATCGCCGGCGACGATGGCTTGCGCCAGCAAATCGCCGGAGCAGAGCGCGTAGTATAAGCCTTCGCCGGTGAGTGGATCGACCCAGGCAGCGGCATCTCCGACAAGCGCCCAATTTTTTCCGACCACGCGGCGCGCGCGCAAAGTTTCCATCTGCGGCGAGGGCAACACGTGGCTATAAAAGTGAGCGCCGGCGCGGGGAATTTTTTCGTCGCGAATAAAAGCGTCCAAGTGGCGGCGCAACTCCTGGCTGGTGTGGCGAGCCATACTGCCGCAAATGCCGACGGACAAGTGATCGGCGCGCGGAAAAGACCAGAGATAGCCCTCAAAGCGGCTGAGGAATTTCACTTTGATTTCTTCGGCTTGCGCGGGAATGAAATAACCCATGGTCATTTCAAGATCGGCGCGCTTGAGGGGGCGCGTGCCGGGCAGCAGGGCATTGCGCGCTCCGGCGGCGAGGACGACGAAATCGGCTTCGCTTGCGCGGCCATCGGCGGTGAGGCTGACGCGCTGGCCGGAAGTTTCAACTTGCGTGACGCGCGCGCGAACGATACGGGAGCCGGCCGCGGCGGCGCGGTCAAGCAGCAAGCCATTCAGCACAGCGCGCGAATAAATGACGATGGGATGATCGAGCTTCATGTGGGCGCGATGGCCGCGGCTCGAAATCAACTCAATGGAATGAACGCGCTTCTTGGGGTGAGGACCGTTTCCGAGAAACGGATAGGCAACGATTGCTTTGTGAGTGAGGCCGCCGCCGCAGGGTTTTTCCCAAGCGAGGTGCTCGTCGTAGAGGGTGATGTCGTAACCGGCGCGCGCCAATTGCTCAGCGCACATTGCACCCGAGGGACCACCGCCGACGATCGCGATCTCGCGCACAGACTGGGTTCGAAACTCCCGATGGATCGATACACTTGCGCCGCCGGGCGTCACGTCAGCGGGAAAACAGAAACGATGAACCAGGCAGCGATTATAGCACCAAAAATCGAGGCGGCGGCCAGCGAACCCGTGCGGCGACGTATCACTTCGGAACCATAGTGCTGGAGCACGGAAACCGCCATAAAGCTGGGCAGGAGCAGGCCGATCAGGACTTCACCATTCATGGTGATGAGGACGGCGGCGATCATGGCGATCCAAAGCTCAAAGCGCAGGGCGACAAAAAGGCCGAAGCGGCCCCAATTGGCGCCAGGCAGGCGCGGGCCGAGCGCGGTTTCTTCGGCGAGGAAATAGGGGAAAACCGCAATGGTTGCGGGAATCACGCGGAGCAGGCGCGGGGTCGTTGGCAGGAAAATGTGGAGAGCAGTTTGCAGCCAGGTGTGGCGGAAGATCCAGCCGGCAACGTCCCCGAGGGTACCGGCGAGCCAGACGCGCGAGAGCGTGAGGAAAATGATTGCGAGGATGATGGCGGAAATTACGCCGCGAACGGACCAACCGAATTTTGTGCCGCGCCGCACAACCAGGAATATGAGCGCGACTCCGGCAATCAGAAGACAGGTTGTGAGGTAGCTGCCATTGGAGAGGCCGAGCCATCCGTAGTGCGGCACGACCGCGAGCAACGCGACAGCGAAGACGGATGCCACGGCCCAATTGAGCATCGCTTTTTTGGGCGCCATGGAGGAATCGCCATGATCGTTGGTGTTTTGTTCGGAATATTTTGTTTCGGGATCGCGATCGGGATAGTGGGGCGCGCGCGGGCGAATGGGGCCGGCGATAATCGTGGCCGCGAGAGGGAAGATCAGAATAATTCCGGCGCATCCGAGAAGAAATCCGATGCGCGGAAGACCAGGTACGGGTTGCGGCGGACCAGGGATGGCAAGGGACTGGCGCGCCCATGCGGCCGCAGCTTTTCCGACGCGAGCATCGACGAGAACGCCGACGTGATCGGTGCGCGGCATATCGATGAGATTGAACGCGCGGCGCTGGACGAAATCTTCGGGGGCGGTGCGATCGCCGCCGGCTTCGCGCTTGAGTTTGCGCGCGGCGGAGCGCAGCCACGGAACATCGAATTGCGCGCTGACGACGAGAAGGTTGGACGGCATGCGTTGCGGCGGAACGAGCGGAGCGGGAGAAAGCGCGATCGTGCCTGCGGTGGGAAACCGGTCGGCAAGGCGAATGGCAATTTCACCGCCCATGGAGTGACCCAGAATCACGGTGCGATCGAGGCGAATATCGCCGCGATCGGAGAGGGCTTGGATGGCATCGCCGGCGCAGGATTCGGAATTCGCGTAGGTGAAATGTTCGGTGCTATCGCCGTGGCCCGGAAGATCGAAGGTGTAAACGCGAAGGCCCTGCGCGGCGAGCCACTGATCGAGCCATCCCATGGTATGGCGATTCGCGGAAAAACCGTGAACGACGATAGCCGTGGCGACGGCGGGCTCTTGATAGGGCTCGGTTACGGTGACGGGCGTGTGGCAGGCGTCGATTTGATATTCAAATGTGCGGGATTGTCCGCGAAACGCGGCGACGCAGCCTGCGGCGAGTAGAACGATGCCGACGAATGCGAGAAGCGCGTCGCGCCTCATGCCGTGAAACTCGCGTGATAAGATTGCGGTGGCGCGGTATTGCGGCGATGTTTCATGGCAGGGCGAAGGGCGGCGTTTGCATGGGCCAAATCATCAGCGAAGACGAATTGATTATCCGGTTGGGGCCGGAAAATCGCAATGGGCGCCGCGTGGTGTTCACGAATGGATGCTTCGACGTGCTGCATCCCGGACATATTAGGAGTCTGGAAGAGGCGCGCACGCTGGGAGATTTACTGGTGGTGGGACTGAACAGCGACGCGAGCGTGCGCGGATTAAAGGGACCGGCGCGGCCGGTGCTGCCGGAAGCGGATCGCGCGGCGATTTTGGCGGGGCTTGCGGCGGTGGACTATGTGGTGACGTTCGACCGGCCGACGCCGCGCGAATTGCTGGCTCGATTGCGGCCGGACATTCTGGTGAAGGGCGCAGATTGGAATATCGAGACGATCGCCGGGCGTGAAGAGGTTGAAGCCGGCGGCGGGCGCGTGGTTTCCGTGGCGCTTGAGGCGGGATTTTCGACGACGAGTTTGCTGGACGAATTGCATCGCAGGGCACTGCTTGCCAACGCTGCTGAGGTCGGTAAGGCCTCCGAGTCGGGTTCCACTAAATAAAAATGGTGTTGTCATCGGTCGCGGAGTTTTTTTCGCCGTTCGGGAGACTGCCCGCCGTGGAGGCGGCGCTCGATCATTTGCGGCGCAATCGCGCGGCTACGCTGGCGGGACTGGCTCCGCCGGCGGTGGCGCTGCTGGTGGCGGAAGTGGCGGCGGCATTGCACCGGCCGATCGTTCTGGTGGTGGAATCGGATTCGCGTGGCGAAGAACTGGCGGAGCCGTTGCGATTTTTTCTGCGCGTGCTGGCAAATCTGCCGGCGTCGGCGGTGGGCTGCGTTCCCGCGCTTGACGTGGCTCCCGGAACCGGAATTTCGCCGCATCCCGAAATACTGGAGACGCGGGGCGTTTCGCTGTGGCGCTACGCGACGGAGCAAACCCGAGTGCTGATCGTGCCGGCAGAAGCGGCGCGGATGCGCGCACGGGACGCGGTGTTTTATTCGTCGCTGGGAATCACGCTGGCGCGCGACGAAGAAGTGCCGCTGGAAGATCTGGTGGCGCACCTGCGCAGCGTGGGGTACGTGCGCGCGGAAGCTGTGGACATGCCGGGGCAATTTACGGTGCGCGGCGGAATTCTGGATGTGTTTTCGCCGGAGGCCGCGCGGCCGGTGCGTCTGGAGCTGCTCGGAGACACGCTGGAATCGCTGCGGGAATTCGATCCGGAAACGCAGCGGTCAGTTCAACCGCTCGAGCGCGTGAGTCTGCCGCCGCTTACGGATGAACCGAATGGTTGGCACACCGCGCCGGAGAATTCAGATGATGGCGCGGCTGCGCCGGCTGGCGGCACGATATTCGAGTTGAGGCCGGATGCGATTGTGATCCTGGAAGAACCGGAAGCGATCGCGGCGGCGCGCGCGGGAACGGATGCGGAAGGCGCTAGTGGCGATGATGACGATGATGGAGGTGAGGGCGGCGCGCAATGGCCGTTTCTTGCTGAACGCGAATGGCAGGGATCGCTTGAACGTTGCGCGCGACTCGAATTGACGCGGCTGCCCATTGAAAAATCGCAATCTCGAGCGGCTCGACGCGCGCCGAACGCGATCGTGACGCAGCCGGCGACTCGTTATCACGGGAACCTTCCCGTGTTTCTGACTGAGGCGCGCGGAAGATTGAAGGCCGGCGAGCGCGTGCTGGCCGCGGCCGGAACGCTAGGCGAACTCGAGCGCCTGGCGGACCTGTGCCGCGAGTACGAATTGCCATTTCGTTTGGCGGAGACGGAGGCCGGTGCGACGGGAGACCGGTTGGCGGACGATTCGGCGATGGGCGGCGGGCCTGCGCTGATGCTGGTGCGCGCGCCGCTCGATGCGGGCTTCATGGCGCCTGACGCGAAGCTGGCGCTTTACGGATCGGGCGATTTGCTCGATGCGCTGCCGAGCAAATCGAAGCCGCGGCCGCGATCGAAGACGGCCACATTTTTCAGCGACCTGGGAGATTGGAAGCCGGGCGATTACGTGGTGCATTTGGACCACGGCATCGGACGGTTTGAGAATTTGCAGCAGATGGAAAGCGGCGGGAGCCGCGGCGAATTTTTGCGGCTGATCTATGCGGACGACGCGCGGTTGTATGTGCCCGTCGAGCGGATGGATCTGGTGCAGCCGTATCACACGGCGGGCGGCCCGGCGCCCGTGCTGGACGCGCTGGGCGGCGTGGGATGGACGACGCGCAAAGCGCGCGTGAAGAAATCGCTCGAAGAGATGGCCGACAAGCTGCTCGAGCTTTACGCCGAGCGGCAAGCGGCGCCGGGCCACGCGTTTCCGCCGGACACGGCGTGGCAGCGCGAATTTGAAGATGCGTTCGAGTTCGAGGAAACACCCGATCAAGTGACGGCGATCGCCGACGTGAAGCGCGATATGGAAAACACGCGGCCGATGGACCGGCTGCTTTGCGGCGACGTGGGTTACGGGAAGACGGAAGTCGCGATGCGCGCCGCGTTCAAGGCGGTGATGGACGGAAAACAAGTGGTGGTGCTGACGCCGACGACTGTGCTGGCATTCCAACACTTCGAAACTTTCCGCCGGCGCTTCGCGGCGTTTCCCGTGCGCATCGACATGATCAGCCGGTTCCGTACGGCCGGCGAACAGAAGAAAACTTTGCTCGCCGCGGAATCGGGACAGTTGGACATATTGATTGGGACGCACCGGATACTTTCAAAAGACGTGAAGATGCAGAACGTCGGGCTGGTGGTGGTCGACGAGGAGCAGCGCTTCGGGGTCGGTCACAAGGAAAAATTGAAAGTGCTGCGGCCCGACGTGGACGTGCTGACGCTTTCGGCGACACCGATACCGCGCACGTTGCACATGTCTCTGGTGGGAATGCGCGATCTTTCGCTGATCGAGACTCCGCCGACGGGGCGGCTGGCGATTCAGACGGTTGTCGCGCCATTCAGCGAAGGCGTGGTGAAGCGCGCGATCGAGAAGGAGATGGAGCGCGACGGCCAGGTTTTTTTCATTCACAACCGAGTGGAATCCATCGGCTCCGTCGCGACGCTGGTGAAGAAACTTGTTCCGAAGGCGCGCATCGTCGTGGGGCACGGCCAAATGGGCGAAAAGCAATTGGAAGACGTGATGATGAAATTCGTGCGCAACGACGCCGACGTGCTGATCTCAACGACGATCGTGGAGAATGGATTGGATATTCCGCGCGCGAATACGATTCTGGTGAATCGCGCGGAGCGACTGGGACTTTCCGAGTTGTATCAGCTTCGCGGGCGCGTGGGCCGATCGAGTGAGCGCGCGTACGCGTATCTGCTCGTGCCGCCGGAGGCCACACTTTCCGGAATCGCGCGGCAGCGTCTGGCGGCATTGCGGGAATTCAGCGAGTTGGGCTCGGGATTTCGTCTTGCGGCGCTGGACCTTGAACTGCGCGGCGCCGGAAATATATTGGGGCGGCAGCAGCACGGCCACATCAACGCGATCGGCTTCGATCTGTATACGCAAATGCTTGACCGCGCCGTGGCGCAACGCAAAGGAGAAAGCGTTCGCCCCGAGCGGCGAGCGACGGTCAACCTGGGGCTCGACATCCGCATCCCACCCGAGTACATCGCCGAAGAAAATCAGCGGCTGCGCACGTACAAACGCATCGCGGAGCTCGATCGACCGGAGGCTCGGCAAGCGCTGGTGCAAGACTTGACCGATCGATTCGGTCCGCCGCCTCAGGCGATTTTGAATCTACTGGATTACTCGGTGATGAAAAGTTTGGCGGAATCGCTGGGCGTGGCTTCGATCGAGCGGCGCGCAGGCCAGATCGCCGTGAAATTTCACGAAGAGACGCCGGTTTCGCCCGAGCGTCTGGTGAATGTGGTGCGAACGATGAAGGGGTTGCGGCTCGATCCGGCCGGCGTGCTGTGGATCGAGATCGAGCGCGGCGCGGGCCGCGTGGCGGAAGCGATCAGAAACGTATTGCTTCGTCTGGAAGCGGCGAGCTAAGATAAGGAAAAATATGATGAAAATGAAGAACGTAACCGATTGGCAAAAGCTCGCGTGGCGCTCGATTGCCGCGGCGGGATTGTGCGCGTGCTTGATTCCCGGGACGATCGCGGCGCGCTCGCAAGCACAGGGAACGAGTCCCGCTCCGGCGCAGTCCACGGCTCCGGCGCAGGCGCAGAGCCCGGCGGCAGGATCATCGCAAGGTTCGTCGCAAGGAGAGAGCAGCTCGAAATCTGAATCGACCCGCGCGCCTCAAACTAGCGCGCCCTCCAACGCGCTTCCGAAAGCGAGCACGACACCGGCCGGCGGCGCGCCGCAAGACCCCACGTCATCGGACGTAAGGGGCACAGTGATCGAAGAGATCGTGGCGCGCGTGAACGACGATATCATCACGCGTTCGGATTTGGACCGCGCGCGCGAGGACATGGTTGAAGCCGCGCGGGACCAATGCGCGAGCTGCACGCCGGCTCAGGTTCAAGCGCTCATCGATCAGAAGGAACCGGACCTGCTCCGCAACCTGATCGACCAATCGCTGCTGGTTCAGCGGGCGAAGGACGACGACATCAACGTCGAGGCCGACGTGGTGAAGAGGCTGGACGATATCCGCCAGCAAAATCACATCGCCACGATGGAAGAGCTTGAAGCGAAGATCGACGCTTCGGGAATGGATTTCGAGGATTACAAGACTCAGATTCGCAATCAGCTGCTGACGCAGGAAGTGGTGCGCAAGGAAGTGAGTTCGCGCATCATTATCGATCACTCTGACGTGGTGAAGTATTACCAGGATCATCAGGATGAATTTCAACGGCCCGAGCAGGTTGTGCTGCGCGAAATCATCGTGAGCACGGAAAACAAATCGCCGGACGAAATTCCGGCGCTGCAGAAAAAAGCGCAGGGGCTGCTGGACCGCGTGCGCGCCGGCGACGATTTCGGCCAGCTTGCCATACATTTCTCCGATGGGCCGACCGCCAAGGACGGCGGAGAGTTGGGCACGTTTCAACGCGGGATGCTGGCCAAGGACATCGAGGACAAGGTTTTCGCGCTCAATAAGAATGAGACGACGGATGTAATCCAGACGAAGACCGGTTTCCTGATCCTGCAGGTCGAGCAAAGATATGAAGCCGGACTGCAACCGCTGGAAAAAGTCGACGACGAAATCACCGACAAATTGTTTTCCGCGAAGGTCGAGCCGGAACTGCGCGACTACTTGAAACAGTTGCGGCAAGACAGCTTCGTCGAAGTGAAGCCGGGATACGTGGATACCGCCGCGGTGGCATCGACGCAGATTCAGGAAGTTTCGGCGGTGCCGGACGCGGGCGTGAAGAAACAGAAAATGGCGCACAAGTTTTTATTCTTCGGACACAAGAAGTACCCCAGCCAGGGCACATGAAGTCGCCTTTCGTCGTTGAACTCCGCGCCGAACAAACCATCAGCACATTTTTCCTGGTATCCGAAAAAGAAATTCGTTCCACTCGCGATTCGCGGCGCTATCTGCGCCTGGAGTTGACGGATCGCACTGGCTCGATCGAAGCGCGCATGTGGGATGGATTTGAGAAGGATGCCGCGACGTTCGAGCGCGAAGGTTACGTGAAGGTGCAGGCGCGCGTGGAGAATTATCGCGGCAAACTGCAACTGGCGATCGACCGAGTGCGGCGGGCGGAAATCACCGAAGTCGAAACCGGCGACTATCTTCCGCAGACGAAACTCGATGTCGAGGCGCTGTACGCGAAATTGCGCGAGTATGGAAACGGAATCGGCAATTCCTTCCTGCGCCGGTTGGTGGCGAGCGTGCTTGAGGATCCGGAAATTGCGCCGCGATTGAAACGCGCTCCGGCGGCCAAGATGATGCATCACGCGTACCTGGGCGGATTGATCGAGCACGTAGTGAGTTTGTGCGGATTGGCGCGTTTGGTGGCCGCGCATTATCCGGAAGTCGATGCGGACCTGCTGATGACGGGCGTGATTCTGCACGACGTGGGAAAGCTCGACGAATTGTCTTACGATCGCTCGATCGGGTACACCACTTCGGGCCAGTTGCTGGGCCACATTCTGTTGGAATACGAACTCGTGACAAAAAAGATGGATGCCATCGAGGGATTTCCCGCGCCGCTGAAAACTCTTGTGCAGCACATGCTGATCAGCCACCACGGGCAATACGAATTCGGATCGCCGAAGCGTCCGATGTTTCGCGAGGCGCTGCTGCTGCATTATCTGGACGATATGGATTCCAAGATGGCGGCCACCCGTGGCGCGCTCGAATCCGAAGCGGGCGACGCGGAGTGGACAGCGTTCAATCCCGCGCTCGACCGGCGCTTGCTGCGGCTTGACGATTATTTAAAACCCGCGGAGGCTGCGGCGCCGCAGTCCGGCACATTGTTCGACGCGCCGCCCGCGCCGGACAAAACAGGAAAAGAATGATGGCCGCGCCGGACGAAGGCGAAATCCTGAACGAACGCGCACACTTGCGGCGATCGATTTTGGAATTGGCGCCGCTTGAGCTCGATTGCATGAACGCGCTGTGGTCGGTGAGCGAAGGAACGGTGCGCCAGATTCAACAGCTGATGGTGGCCACCCGGCCGCGCGCTTACACCACGATCATGACGATTATGGATCGGTTGGCGCAAAAGGGAGTGGTTGCGCGCCAGAAGACGGGCCGCGCGTACATATATCGGCCCAACTTGACGGCGGAACAAGCTCGAACACATGCCATCGAGCGGATTGTCGATGGATTTTTCAAGGGATCGACGCAAGCGCTCGCGGCGCAGCTCGCGAG
>JBAQYV010000049.1:0-21462 GCA_049790315.1 Candidatus Acidiferrales bacterium
TCGTAAATCTTGTTCCGCGTCGCGGGCGAATCGTGGCTTGGGGCGAAAGTCCAACCGTAGCCGCCGCCGTGAGCAAAGCATTCTGCCCCGTGGAAACGTACGGGTTCGACTCCGAGACCGATTGGACCGCCGGCGATATCCAAGTCGCGGATGGGTTCACCGAATTTCGCATCGCGCGCCGTGGCAGAGAAGTGGCGCGCATTCGCTCGCCGCTCGCGGGCCGCCACAATGTTTTGAACGCAGTCGCCGCCGCGGCCATCGCGTTCGGTCGCGGCATTGAGCGCCAAGCTGTGGAGGAAGCCATCGGAAGTTTCCGCAACGTGCTGCGGCGTCTTGAAGTGAAAGGCGAAGTTGGCGGCGTGATTGTCGTCGATGATTTTGCGCACCATCCCACCGCGATTCGCGCCACGATTGAAGCGGCTCGTTCGCGCTGGCCCGGCCGAAGGCTGTGGGCGATTTTTGAGCCGCGTTCAAATACCATGCGCCGCCGCTCCATCGAAGGCGATCTCGCCGCTGCGCTGGCAACCGCAGATGCCGCCATTCTCGGCGCGGTGCATCGGCAGCAATTGCTATCGGACGCCGAGCGACTTTCTCCCGAGCGCGTTGTCGGCGACGTGCGCGCGGCGGGAACAATCGCCGAAGCGCTCGGCTCAGCCGAAGAGATTGCCGCGTATCTCGCCGAGAAAACGGAACCGAATGACTTGGTTCTCGTAATGTCAAACGGCAGTTTTGACGGGCTCTGCGATTTATTGCTGCAAGAATTATCCGAGCGCGCATCGGCAAGACGAGTCCATCGTACATGATTGCGGTTGCCGTTTTTATCCGCATTGCTCATCGCGCGCGCGTCCTTCAGTTTCCGCGCTTCCTCCGCCGCTTCCGCGTTTCCATTTTGACGCAGTTGTTCCGCGTCTTCGGCGCGGCGGCGATCGTCTGTCTGTTTTTCTGCTTCGCGCCGCCGGTGCGCGCCACCATCAACTACACAGTTTCGCTCGCAAATCGCGATCAGCACCGCTTCCACGTGACGATGACAATTCCCAACGCCACGGGCCAGACGACAGTGCGCATGGCGGCGTGGGACACGCTGTATCAGATTCGCGATTTCGCATATCACGTAAGTTCGCTCGGCGCGCACGACGATGCTGGCCTTGCTACGGCCGTGAAAACCGATAAGGACACATGGTCGATCACAGCGCATGGCACGCTTACGATTCAGTACGACACGGATTGGAACGAATCGGGACCATTCGCTTGCCAATTGGATTCGAGCCACGCGTTCATAAATCCCGCGATGATTCTGATGTACATCCCCGACCGGCGCGGCGAAGACGTGCGTATCACTTTCGCCGGCGCGCCATCGAACTGGAATATCGCCGTGGAGTTGCCGGCCGCCGCGGATGGCGGCGCGCACACTTTTATCGCGGCGAGCTTCGATGCGCTGATTGACGCGCCATTTGAAATTGGAACTTTCGATGAGTTTGAATTTACTGCGGGGGGACGGACGATTCGCGTGGCGATTACGGGGCGCGGATGGAAGCGCGACCAACTGACCGATATCCTGACGCGCATCGTGAACAACGAAGTGGGCATGATGGGCGACGCTCCGTTTCGCGAATATCTTTTTCTGTTTCATATCGGCGACGGGTGGGGCGGCGGCATGGAGCATATGAACTCGACGTCGATATTTGTCGCCAACATGGGGCAGCTCCCCGGCGTCGCGGCGCACGAACTGTTTCACGCGTGGAACGTCAAACGCATACGCCCGCAGTCCCTCCAACCCGTCGACGACCAGCGCGAGATGTGGACCCGCGCGCTGTGGTTCGCCGAGGGCGTCACGAACACGTACGAGGACTACGTGATGGTGCGCACGGGACTGTGGGACAAATCCCAGTTCTACGACGAGATCGCGCAGCGTGTTACCGAGATCGAGTCGCGGCCGGCGCATACCTGGCAGAGCGCCGAAGAATCCAGCCTGGACGCCTGGTTCGAGAAGTACGACATGTACAACCAGCAGGACTTCAGTGTGTCGTACTACGACAAAGGCGAACTGCTCGGCATAATGCTCGACATCCAGATGCGCGAAGTTTCCGGCGATCGAGTTGGCCTGGACGATTTGATGCGCGCGATGTATGCGGGTTTCGCGCTGAAGAACCGCTACTACAACGATTCGATCGACATTCGCGCGACGGCGGAAAGCGTTTTGCGGCAGGCCGGCGTCGCGGGCGATGCTGCGGACCTTGGTCCTTTCTTTGCGAAATACGTGGCCGGGACGGAGGAGATTCCGTTTGGCGATTTGCTCGCCGATGCGGGGCTATCACTCGAATCGACCGCGCATAATTCGTCACGCAACTATCGTGTGGTCGAGATGGAGTCTCCTTCGGACCTCCAACTTCGCATTCGCAATTCCATTCTGGCCGGGAGCACGGTGCAGAACGTCGCGCACTGAGCGAAATGCTGGCGGCCTGAGGGCCGCCGCTGCGAGCTCGCATTTGTCACCGGCACTCTTTCCGCTAGCAGCACGGTTACAGATGCCGCCTAGAAGGCGGCGCTACAAAGGCAGGGCAACAGCGCTGCGTTCCATCTCCAGAGGACTGCACGGTCAGCCTCCTGACGCTCGCGCGGTCAATTTTTCTACCTGCGCGCGCAGATCGCGGACTGTGCGCACGAGATCGGGCAGACCTTTTAGCGCGACGGAACTTTTCATCCACAATTTGTGATCCATTACGGGGGCGCCGGAAAGATAGGCGCCGGCGGGGACGTCGTGGGCTACACCGCTTTGCGGAGTGAGGATCGCGCCATCGCCGATTTCCAGGTGGCCGGCGCAGCCGACCTGGCCTAGCAGCAGGCAATTCTTGCCGACGCGTGCGGAACCGGAAACTCCGACCTGGCCGCACAGCAAAGTGTCTTCACCGATTTCGGCTCCGTGGCCGACGAGAACTAGATCGTCGATCTTTGCGCCGCGGCGGATCAGGGTGCGGCCTACGGTGGCGCGATCGACACAGGCATTGGCTTGGATCTCGACATCGTCTTCAATTTCGGTGGGGCCAGTTTGGGGAATTTTTTGCCAGTGACCCGCGGAATCTTTGGCGAATCCGAAGCCGTCGGCTCCGATGACAACGCCGTTCTGCAGGATTACGCGATTACCGATCTTGCAGGCTTCGCGGATTACGGCGTGAGAGTGCGCGAGGCAATCCTCGCCGATGTAAGCATCGCGATAGACCGTTACGAAACTGTGCAGGACGGTATTGCGGCCGATGACGGCGCGTTCGTCGACGAAACAGTAGGGACCGATGTGGGCGCCCTGGGCGATCCGCGCGGTGGCGGCGACGACGGCGGTGGGATGCACTCCGGGCGCATAGCTCGGCGCGGGATGAAACACGCCGAGGGCGCGCGCGAAATCGAGATAGGGATTGGCGGAGCGCAGGAGCGCGAGCGGCGGCGCGCCCGGCTCGCGCTCGACGTGTTCATCGTCGGCGAGGATCGCGGCGGCGGCGCGCGTGGATTTCAGGGCGGCGCGATATTTTGGATTGGCGAGAAATGTGATTTCACCAGGACCGGCGGTTTCGAGTCCCGCAACGGAGGAAATCTCGATATCGGGATCGCCTTCAATCCGGCATTGCAGGCGCTGTGCTAGGTCGCGCAGTTTCATCAGGAAATCTCCTTCGGCATTTCTGGCCGCCGGTGTCTGGCGGAAATCGGTGCCAAGCATACCGCGCGAGTGCTCCCGTGGGCCATCGACGCGCCGAACGTGGAGGCCTGAAGGCCTCCGCTACATGAGGCAAGGCAAAGCCGAACGTGGAGGCCTGAAGGCCTCCGCTACATAAGGCAAGGTACAGCGGCGCAAAATTCCCACCGGTGCGTCGTGACCTCGGTGAGAGCGATCGTGTGGGCGCGGGATGCTCCGGGTATTCAATCTAAAGGAGTTCGTGCTTACACCCCACCCCCTCCCGTGTTTTTTGGAAGTGTTGATTCTACGGGACTTTAAGTCCTTATTTTCAGAAGTGTTGATTCTGCTGGACTTTAAGTCCTTATTCCCAGAAGTGTTGATTTCAGTAGACTTCAAATCATTTGTAATTAGTGAGTTGCAGAAAGTTGAAAATTTCCTGGAAGTGTTGATTCTGGGCAGGTTGCGGGGGAGGGGGCACAGAAGAGCGTGTGGCGCAGACTGCGAAGAAGTGTTTTGCGCGCGGATCATGCCGAACTATACCACGATGATGGTATATGCGTCAATATATAAGTTATGGTTATTCGAATACTTGGGTAGAAAGGTTCCATGAACGCCACTCGGAAGACGAGAGAGCGGCGTGGAGCTGTGGGGCCGGGAGGTGCGAGAACAGTGTTGCGTTATTTCAGGCCGAGTTTGTGGCGGCGTTCGTCGACGGCGGCGACGAAGGCGGGGTGGTTCTTATTCCAAGTGGTTCTGAGTTCTTCGTTGAAACCGAAGATGGCCCACGGAGCGCGCCGATTTAATTCGGCGATGAATGCGTCTACCTTTTTACGCGAGGCTTGGAAAGTGTGCTTTTGCTTATGTTTCCCGTAAATGACGGCGCTGTAGGTCTTGCCGGTGGGGATGCCGTTGACGCGGCGCCGGGTGACAAGTTCATAGACCCAGGCGATATCGGCGATCGGAGAAACGTAGGAACTGAAAAATTGACGTTGGATGAGCCAGTTCTGCGTGAGCCTGATCCGTTTATATTTTACCGGAGGAGCGAGAAGGTCCTGCTCAATTTCAGATGAGAGCTGTGGCGGCTGGCCGTAGGCCGCGAGGCATTTCCATATCGGGGATTTCTCGACGTCGCGGTAGCGATTGAGGGCCTTGACGATGCCCCACAGCGCCAGGCAGAGTACCGCGGCAAGAAGAATCAGCGGAACCCACATTCCGTTCGCTCCGGACTCCTTCCACTGATCCTTCGTCAAGCCGACGATATCGACCAAGCCGACAGCGGATACCGCGCCAAAGATGACGCTAGTGAGAAGCAAATTCCGATTGGCCCGGTTGGACTCGCTTTCAACCCAGGACATAGCCATGCACCTCGATTGCGCAGAGACTACCACGGCGAGGGCGGGGTGGCTCGATTCGGTCAATCGTTGCTCCGCGTGCATCTAACGCGCAGTTCCATCTCCGATCCCATTTATCCATCGAGAGTGAGTTGCCGGTTATGTCGTCCGAGAAAAATGTGCGTGTGATTGTCACCGCGCTTGGTGGTCCGGAAATGATGAAGGTTGTCGAAGAGGAAATGCCGGAGCCGGGAGCGGGGCAGGTGCGCGTGAAGGTGTTCGCAACGGGAGTCGCGTTCGCGGATATCTTGATGCGCCGAGGGAAGTACCCGGGCGGGCCGAAGCCTCCGTTCACGCCGGGGTATGACATTGTCGGGGATGTTGATGCGGTGGGAGAGGGCGTGATCGCCTTCCATGTGGGGCAAAGAGTTGCGGCGTTGACGATGAACGGCGGCTATAGCCGGTTCGCGATTGTTCTGGCCGCACATCTGGTTGTGGTACCAGAGGGGCTTGATCCCGCGGAAGCGGTGAGTCTGGTTCTGAATTACGTGACCGCGTATCAGATGTTGCATCGCATTGCGCATCTGGGCGCGGGTCAGCGGTTGCTTGTGCACAGTGCCGCGGGCGGCGTGGGAACGGCGGCTCTGCAACTTGGGAAGGTTGCGGGGTTAGAAATGTATGGGACTGCGAGCAAGCCAAAACATGACCTGGTGACGGCGCTGGGCGGTACTCCGATCGACTACCGCACGGAAAATTTCGTTGCGCGCATTCGGCAGCTTGCGCCGGACGGGCTTGATTGCGTGCTGGACCCGGTTGGCGGAACGCAATGGTGGAGATCGTACGGTTGTTTGCGGCGCGACGGAAATTTGGTGTGCTACGGCGTCCAAGCCGAATTGTCGAGAGGGCACCTGATCGCGGGATTGGGGTTCGCGCTGTTCGGCCTGATGAAAATTATTCCGGATGGGAAGCATGAGTCGTGGTTCAACGTTAAGACTTCGCGGGATCAGCATCCGGAGTGGTTTCGCGAGGACCTGTCGCATCTGTTTGAGCTATTGGCGGGGCGGGATATTCAGCCGGTGATCGGAGCGAAGTTTCCGTTGCGCGAGGCGGCGCGGGCGAATGAAATGTTGGAGAAGGGGCAGGCGTCGGGGAAGATTGTTTTGCTGCCGCAGGAGTGAGTGCACATTTCGAGAGCCTAGTGTGACGTGCTCGCAGGCGCCAGCGACGGCATTGCGGCGCGCTCGATTTCGGCGTTGATTTCGCCACCGATCAGGAAGGCCAGGCCGACTACGTAGAGCCAGACGAGAAGAGTCATGATTCCACCAAGGGAACCGTAGAAGGCCGCGTAGGTATTGAGAAAATGGAGATAGACGCGGAAACCGATTGAGGCCAGGAGCCACAGGGACGTGCCGAATAAAGAGCCGGGAGTGATCCAGTGCCAACGCCGGGTTCCCAGGTGGGGGCCGAACGAATAAATCGCGGAATAGCACATGAGCACGAAGAGGATGGCGACCGGCCACTTCATGATTTTCCAGGTGAGGACGAACATCGGTTGCAGATGGAGTTCCATGCCGAGCCAGTCAAGAGCATGGCTGCTGAGGAGCGCGAGGATCGAAGCGGCCGGGAGGAGAATCGAGACCAGCGCCGTCAATGCCAGGGCGATGGTCTGAATTCTCAGCCAGGAACGACTGTCGCGCACACGATAGGCGGCATTCAGGGAAGTGATCATCGAACTGACGGCGCCGGAAGCGAACAAGAGCGAGAAAACGATTCCGAAGGTCAGGTTTCCGCTGCTGGCGTTTTCCGCCAGTTCGGCGGAGGTCTCCCGCAAAATTCGGAAAGCCGCGGGCGGGAGCAAGTCCGAAAAATAATACACGAGATGGCGCTGCAGCTCGGCGGCGCCGCGCGAATCGAACATGCCAAACCAGGTGAGCATCAACAGTATCAGTGGAAAGAGAGCGAAGACGAAAGCGAAAGCGAGCTGAGAGGCTCGGCCGAAGACGTTGTTCGATTTGATTCCGGCGAATATATTGCGAGCGAATTGAGCGGGAGCCACACCGGAGAGGTGCCAGAGGGATTTGTGGGCCGGCGGAGAGGTGGTGGTCATGAGCGCGGGGAATTCTCTCATTTGCAGTCTAGCGCAACGGGCCGCTGCGCGACGCGACGACCGCTAGCGCGCGTGCCCAAGGTGTGAGGATTGCGCCGAAGCGCAGCGAGAGAGCCGGGGCGGCTTCGAGGCAGGCGCTATTTTTTCGTCGGGCTGTAGATGGCGGCAACGTCGGACGCGGTTAGGGCGCGGTTCCAGAGCGCAACTTCGTCAACGCTGCCATTGAAAAAGCGGCGGTGAAGACGGGGCTTTCGCCGATGGCGAATGCGCCGGTTTTATTCGGCGTGCTGGGAACAGTTTCGGTTATCGCGGGCTTGCCGTCCCAATAGATCGCCCGGATGGCGGCGGTCGAATCCATCGTGGCGACGATCAGGTGCCACTGATTCACGAGGGAATTTTTATCGGGTATGAACATCGAGTGGCCGCGATGGAGACGGCGGAGGCCAGAAGAACGATCCCGGAGAGATTGAAATGATCTCGACGTAGAGACATTTTGGCCCGTCGTGAGGAAGTGACTAAAGCGCGCGGATTATAGATCAAGGGCTGAGTGAGGCAAGGTGATTCGCCCTGCCATTGGGGAAGAGAACTGACCGCTCGCCGCTTCCGTCTCTAATCGTTGAAAAGCTCGGGTTGGGCGGGGAGGGGAGCGGCGGCGGCTTTGCGGCGGGCGATGCCGACGACGCCGAGGACGGTCATTTCGGCGAGCGCGGCGCGCGGGATAAAAATTCGCGTGATGTTGCCGTGGAGATCGGGCGGAGTGATTTGAACGCCGCCGTCGAGCAGGCCGAGAAGGTCGTTGGGTACGACGCCTTCGATGGATTCGCCGTCGTGGAAACGGAGGCGGACCCAGAGGCCGTCGAGTTTGGGGCGCGAGAGGAAGGCTTTGCGCGGGGATTCGGTCTCGTCGCTGAATTCGTGGACGAAATACACGGCGCGGATATCGGAGAGCGCGATCGAGCGATGCTCGCCGTCGGGCGTGAGAAGGTCGAGCGATTCCGCGGTGCCAAGATTCGACGGGTTCAAATATCCCTGCACGGGCTTGCGGCCGGCGAGGATTACCTGAGCTTTCTTGCGCGTGGTGGAAGAGCTGGCTGGGGGCTCGCGTTTCACAGAATGTGGCCTTAACGGCGCTGGCTTGCGCCCGTGGGCAAGAGTATGGTATGGTACCGCTGCCTGAATTGTCAACCCGTTCTTTTTCATAGGCTTAGCCGGAGAGTCGATCGCCTTTGGCCCAGCACCGCCAGATCCTCAAATCGGCCTCGGTAATCGGGTTCTTCACACTTATCAGCCGTATTTTGGGGTACGTGCGGGACGCGCGGCTGACTCTGCTGCTGGGCACGTCGGTTTCGGCCGATGCGTTGCTGCTGGCGTATCGGCTGCCGAACCTGATGCGCCGGATAGTGGTGTTACGCGCCATACATTTTGAAGGTATCGTATACTGCCTTCCGCGGCTGGGAGTGTTTCTGGCGTTGCTTGCGGGCGGCACTGCGGTATATTTTGGTCTGGCGCGCGTACTGGGGTGCCGGGAACTGGGCGAGCTATACGAGCTAATTTCTCGTTCGGAGCGTGGCGCGCCGGCCGTAACGGGCCCGCTCGCATGAGGGAAGTGCGTGGAAAGTCTTGCGTCGGCATTTCTGAACTATCTGCAGGTGGAGAAGGGGCTATCGCCAAATACGATCAGCGGCTATGGACGCGATCTGCAGAGCTTCTGGGGATTTCTGGAGAAGCGCCGAGTGCAGCCGGCCGCGGTGACGCGCGACGATGTGGTGGACTATCTTGGAACGCTGTATCGGCGCAACATGGACAGCCGGACGGTGTCGCGGCATCTGGTGACGTTGCGCGGATTTTATCGTTTTCTATTGATCGAGGACTTGGTCACATCGGATCCGACGCTCACGCTCGAATCGCCGAAGGTGCGGAAACGATTGCCGTCGTTCTTGCGCGTGCCGGAGGTCGAGAAGCTGCTGGCGCAACCCGATCTTTCCACGCTGGCCGGATTGCGGGATCGCGCGATGATCGAGGTGCTGTACGCGAGCGGACTGCGCGTTTCGGAGCTGATCGGGCTGCACGTGAGCGACCTCGACATGCAGACGGGCTCGCTGCGCTGCGTGGGCAAGGGCGACAAGGAACGCCTGGTGCCCATGGGGCGCAGGGCGACGGCGGCGGTGGAGCAATATCTGGCGAGCGCGAGGCCGCTGATTATGCGCAAGCGGAGAAATGGCGCGCCGGTAGCGTTCTTGTTTCTGAATCAACGCGGCGGGAAGATCACGCGCTGCGGCGTGTGGAAAGTGCTGGCGGCCTACGGGCGCAAGGCGGGGTTGCGAATTCGGCTGACTCCGCACAAGCTGCGGCACAGTTTTGCGACGCACTTGCTTGAGGGCGGCGCGGATTTGCGGTCGGTGCAATTGATGCTGGGGCACGCGGATATTTCCACGACGCAGATTTATACGCACGTGGTGGAAGAGCGATTGAAACAGGTTTACAAGGCGCATCATCCGCGCGCGTGAGGCGTGGATGGACGTAGTTGCCCGATGGAAGCAAAAATATAGGAAGCGCAACTGGCGGCGTCGCGTCAGTGGGCCACGATAAAGTTTGTGCCCGCGGCCATGCGGATTTGCGATGGACCGCCGGCTACCCGAGGAAAACTAAGCTTATGCCTGATTACATGTTCTTGCTCGAAAGCCGCCTCTCGGCCGAACAGCGCGCGGCTGTGCTGCGATTGCAGGAGCTGGCGGTCGGAACCGAATCCAATCTTTATTTGACGGGCGGCGCGGTGCGCGACTTGATTTCGGGAATGCCGATTCGCGATCTGGATTTCGTGACGGAAGAGAATCCGTCGAAGCTCGGGCACGAATTGGAGAAGAGCGGCTCGCGCATCGTGCACGACGACGAGCGGCTGCGCACGATTGAACTGGAGCTGGCGGGCGATGTGGAGGCGAGTTTGTCGGCGGCGCGCGACGAAGTGTATGCTCGGCCGGGAGTGAAGCCGGAAGTGCGCTGGTCCACCGTGATGGAAGATTTGAGGCGGCGCGATTTCTCGCTGAACGCGATTGCGATCTCGCTGAATTTGGCGTCGCGCGGATTGCTGCTTGATCCGACGAATGGCCTGGCCGATTTGGAACGCCGGGAAGTGCGCGCGCTTTCGATTCATAGCTTCACGAATCAGCCGGTGCGATTGCTGCGCGTGGTGCGATTCGCGGCGCGCATGGGATTCAAGATCGAGCAGCGCACGTCGGAGTGGATGGAATTGGCGTTTGAGCGCGGCCTCGACAAAACGATTTCGCCGGAAGACGCGGGCGCGGAGCTGCGCGACGTCGCGCGCGACGAAAAGCCGGCGCTGATATTGAAGGCATGGGAGGCGCGCGGACTGATGGCCGCGGTTCATCCGCAGCTCGCGAAACGTCATCCGGATTATGAGGCGATTTCGCGCGTTCTGCGGACACGGGAGGAAATGCTCTCGGCGGGGCTGCGGCCGCGGTTGGTCGTGCCCACATTGCGAGCCGTGTTGGGGCGTCTGAAAGATCGAGAGCGAAAATCGTTGCTGGTGAAGCTCGGATTCCGCGCAGCGTTCATCGATGCGGTCACCGATCTTGAGGACGATGCCAATAAGCTGGTGAAATTGCTGACTTCGCGGAAGACGGCTGTGCCCGGCGACGCGTACGACACGCTGGCCAAAACGTCCGAGGATTTACTGGCATTTGTGCTGGCGGAATCGAAAAACAAGAAGGCCGTCGGCAAGATCAAAAATTTCCTGCACAAGTGGCGGCCGTTGCGGCAGATGCTGCCTGGGGTCGAAACCGAGCTTGCCGGTCTGGGCATGGCGCGCGGTCCGAAATTCGACAAGGTTATCAAGGAATTTTTCGGTCAGCAGCTTGAAGGACGGGCGCGCAAGGCTGAAGAACACGAGAAACTATTGCGGAAGCTGGCCGGAATCAAAGAGCCACCCAAGAAGAAAGTGAAAGAAGAGAGCAAAGAGAACAGGAAAAAGCTTGCGGCGAATCTGGCCAAGCGCACGCCGACGCAGAAGGCTCCGGGTGCGGCTGCCGAGCCTCAATCCGCACTCAGAGGCGCGGCCGCTGTCGCGGCGCCGGCGAAGGCCGTGCCGCAACCCGCCGCGAAAAGCGCGGCGAAGACGGCCGCGAAGAAGCCGGCGGCCAAGAAGGCTCCAGCAAAAAAGGCTCCGGCCAAGACGAGCAAGAAATCGAGCGCGAAGAAATCGAAGCGGCGATAGAGCGGCGCTAAAGCGCGTGTATCGCGAGAGTTCATTCGGAGTTAGAATTAGCCGACATGGCGGATCCGCGTTTCGTTCATCTTCATCTGCATACCGACTACAGCCTTCTCGACGGGGCCTGCGAAATCGGACAATTGGTTGAGGAAACCGCGAAGCGGGGAATGCCCGCCGTGGCCGTCACCGATCACGGCAATTTGTTCGCGGCCGAAGCGTTCCATCACGCGGCTGTCGCCCGCGGTGTAAAACCGATTATCGGCTGCGAAGTCTACGTGGCGCGCGGTAGCCGTCTGGACCGTGGCAACTCCGATTCCGGCCCGCGCGATGCGAATGGCGATGCGAACATTCGCGGCTCGAATCATCTGGTTCTGCTTTGCGAGAATGACGAAGGCTATCGCAATCTCGTAAAGTTGGTCACCGCGGGATTCCTCGAAGGCTTCTACTACAAGCCGCGCATCGATTACGAGCTACTCGCACAACACAGTAAAGGGTTGATCGCACTTTCGGCGTGCTTGCGCGGGGCCGTCACCGAGCATGTGATGGACGATCGTTACAAGGAAGCGGTGGGCGCGGCGCATCGTTTGGAGGATATTTTCGGCAAAGGACGATTTTTTCTGGAAATTCAGGACCAGGGCCTGGAAATCGAAAAGCGCGTGAATAAGGATCTCGTTCGCTTGTCGGCCGAAGTTGGCATTCCTCTTGTGGCCACAAACGATTGCCACTACCTCACGCAAGCAGACGCGCGAGCGCAGGAAGTGCTGCTGTGCATTCAGACTGGCAAGACGATGAGCGATCCGAAGCGCATGAAGTTCGCTACGGATCAATTTTTCTTCAAGACGGCGCGGGAGATGGCTCAGGTGTTTGCCGAGTTGCCGGATGCGCTCAACCGCACCGCCGACATCGCCGAGCGATGCAATGTGAAAATCGAGGCGGTGCGCAATCCGTTTCCGGCGTTCGATGTTCCGAATGGGCACACGCTCGATAGTTATTTTGAACGCGTTGTGCGCGAAGGATTCGCCGAGCGCGTACCGCATTTAGAAGAGCTGGAACGCGAAGGGCGGCTGCGGCGCCCGCTGGTTGAATACGAGCGACGGCTCTCCGGCGAGATCGAAATGATCAAGCAGATGCGCTATGCCGGCTACTTCCTGATCGTGTGGGATTTCATTCGCTATGCGCGTGCGCAGGGAGTGCCTGTGGGGCCGGGACGTGGTTCGGCGGCGGGCAGCCTCGCGAGCTTCGCGCTGCGCATCACCGATGTCGATCCGTTGCTCTACGATTTGATCTTCGAGCGCTTCCTGAATCCCGAGCGGGTTTCGATGCCCGATATCGACATCGATTTCTGCATGCGGCGACGCGGCGAAGTGATCGAATATGTGACCGGGAAATATGGCCGCGGAAACGTCGCGCAAATTATTACGTTCGGCACGATGGCTGCGAAGGCGGCGATTAAAGATGTAGGCCGCGCGATGGATGTGCCTTACGGGGAAGTGGATAAGATCGCCAAGCTCGTTCCGAATCAGTTGAATATCGAATTGGCCGACGCCCTCTCGCAATCGCCACAATTGCGCGCAGCCGTGGATTCCGATGAGCGGTACAAGGAATTGATGGAAATCGCGCTGCGGCTTGAAGGGCTGGTGCGGCATCCTTCGACCCACGCCGCGGGCGTGGTGATTTCGTCGCAACCGTTGAACGAAATTCTGCCGCTGTACAAGACGAATCGGGATGAAATCACCACGCAATATGCGATGGACGGTCTCGAGCGGCTCGGCCTTCTGAAGATGGATTTCCTGGGGCTGACCACGCTTACCGTTCTCGACGACACGGTACGGCTGATCCGGCAGAATCGCGGCGCGGAAGTCGCGCTGGACTCACTGCCGCTTGACGATGCTCCGACATATCAACTTTTCGCTCGCGGAGATACCACCGCGATTTTCCAATTTGAATCGCACGGCATGCGCGACATTCTGCGCCGCTACACGCCCACGCGCATCGAGGATTTGACGGCGCTGAACGCGCTCTACCGTCCCGGTCCAATTCAAGGCGGCATGATCGACGATTTCATTTCGCGGAAGCACGGCAAGAAAAAAGTTACCTATGATTTGCCGGAGCTGAAGGAAATACTGGAAGAGACGTACGGCGTGATGCTGTATCAAGAGCAGGTGATGCGCATCGCGAGCCGGCTGGCGGGATTTTCACTGGGCGAAGCCGATCTGTTGCGCCGCGCGATGGGAAAGAAAAAGCGCGAAGAAATGGCCGCGCAGCGCGAGAAATTCATTGCCGGTTGCACCGTGAACAGGATCGCCGTGAAGAAGGCCGAAAAGATTTTCGACCTGATGGCGGAATTTGCCGGCTACGGTTTTAACAAGTCACACTCGTGCGCGTATGCGTTGTTGGCCTACCAGACGGCCTATTTGAAAACGCACTATCCGGTAGAATTCATGACCGCGCTGCTGACTTCCGAAACGGGAAACACCGAGAAAGTTGTGAAATACATCCACGAATCGCGTGGCATGGGGATTACTGTAATGCCTCCGGACGTGAATTCGAGCGATCTGGATTTCACTCCGGTGGGCGACGCGATACGATTCGGAATGCGCGCGATCAAGAATGTTGGCGAGAACACAGTGCTCGGAATTCTGGAAGCGCGCGCGGCGCTCGGCCGGTTCACGTCGCTGTTCCAATTTACCGACGCCGTGGATTCGCGGCTACTGAATCGGCGCGTGCTCGAAAGTTTAATCAAGTCCGGCGCGCTCGATTCGCTCGGGAACTCCCGCGCGCAGATGTTCACCGCCATCGACCGCGCGATGGAGCGTGGACAAAAGCGCCAACGCGATAGAAGCAGCGGCCAGAGCGGCCTTTTCGGCGGAGCGACCGCCACGGCGACGGCTCCGGCGGAAGAGCCTCTGCCGGAAGCCGAAGAATGGGCCGAGCACGAACTACTGGCCTCGGAATTCGCGACGCTCGGATTTTATATTTCCGGGCATCCGCTCGCGAAGCACTCGGCGCGGTTGAAAGATTTGGGCGTCGTCGATCTTTCGCTTCTGGAAGGCCGGCGCAACGACGAGGACATCACGGTTGCGGGCATCGTGGTGAGCACGCGGCCAATGCGCTCGCGCAAGGGTGATCGCTGGGCCATCGTGAATTTGCAGGACATGACGGCGGCGGCGGAAGTTCTGGTTTTTCCAGAGGCTTACGCACGTCTTGAAGCCACATTCAAATCTTCCGGTCCGCTGGTGCTCAAAGCTCGCGTGAAAGTGGAGGAAGTTGGCACGCGACTGATTGTGATGGAAGCTCGTCTTCTGGAAGGCGCGCCCGGCGGAGTGCGCGCGCTGCGCGTTCGCGTGGATCTCGCGGGCATGGATGAGTTCACGCTGGATCGGCTGCGGGAATTGTTCGTCTCGAAGCCGGGGCCATGCCCGGTGGTTTTCGACTTGCTTTCCGCCGATGGCTCAGCCGCAACACTGCGCGCGCAGCAGAAGGTTCGCGTGGACGAGGATCTGCTGGTTGCCGTGCGCGCAATGTGCGGCGCAAACGCGGTAGAGCTCGACAGGAGTCCAGCCTGATGGCGCGCGATCGCAAACGCGAAATGGAAAAGCTCGAGCGCGAAGTGGCGAAGCTGCGGCGTCTGGCCGCGCACGAGCTGCCCGAAACCGAGGAAGAGCTTGAGCGGCTGCGCGAAGAAGTGGCCACGCTGCGCCGCGAATTTCACGACCACATGAGTGCCTGGCAACGCGTGCAACTGGCTCGCCATGCGCAGCGGCCATACGCGCTGGACTACGTGCGCCTGCTTTTTGAGGATTTTAACGAGATGCACGGCGATCGCGCGTTCGGCGACGATCCCGCACTGATCGGTGGATGGGCGAAATTTCGTGGACGTCCCGTGATGCTGATCGGGCAGCAGAAAGGCCGCGACACGAAACAGCGAGTCGCGCGCAATTTCGGCCAAGTGAAGCCGGAAGGTTATCGCAAGGCGCTGCGCCTGATGCAATTGGCCGCGAAATTCAATCGCCCCATTTTTACCTTCATCGATACCCCGGGAGCTTATCCCGGCGTGGATGCCGAAGAGCGTGGTCAGGCGGAGGCCATCGCGCGAAATCTTCGCGAGATGGCGCGGCTACCCGTACCGATAATCGTCACGATCACAGGCGAAGGCGGATCGGGGGGAGCGCTTGCGATCGCGGTGGGCGACCGCGTGCACATGCTCGAGAATTCCATTTACTCCGTCATTTCGCCCGAGGGCTGCGCCTCAATTTTGTGGCGCGATGCGGGAAAGGCCGAAATCGCGGCCGCGGCTCTGAAGATCACGGCGCAAGAGCTGATGGAACTCAGCTTGATCGACCGTATCGTTCGCGAGCCCGATGGCGGCGCGCACTTTGACCACGAGGCTTCAGCCGCGCTGCTAGGGCCGGTGCTCGCGGGTTCGCTTGCCGAACTTTCCACGCTGAGCACGGCCGATCTGCTTAGGCAACGCTACGAGAAATTCCGCAACATGGGACAGTTTTTCTCCACCAAAGAATCCTGAGAGGCGCCGATGTTCTGCGATGCTTGCGGTTCCGCGATGTCCGCCGAGCAGAGATTCTGCGCGTCGTGCGGGAAACAGACCGGAGTGGCGCCGTCGCATCGCGCGGCCGCAAGTTTATCCGCTGGGACAATCGCGAGCGATGGTCGCGTTGCAAAACATCTCGGCGTGGTGGCCGCGCTTTGGATTGTGATTGGGGCGCTGACCCTGCTCTTGGCGTGCGTGCTGCTTGCGATCGGGATATTCCCGTTCTATCGTTTTATTCCGCGCGACGCCATGCCCGAAGGCCTGCTCGGCGTAACGACGCTGATCCACGTGATCTTTTTAGTGGTTGGAGCGATCGTGTTCCTGATCGCGTGCGCGCATTTTCTGGCCGCCTGGGGATTGATGCATCACGCGCCGTGGGCTCGCATCCTCACCATTGCATTCGCGTTCTTGCGCATTCTCGAAGTTCCGTACGGCACCGCGCTCGCGATTTACACGATCTGGGTTCTGATGGGCCCGGCATCGGAGCAAGAATATCGAGCGCTCGGCGCCGCTTAATCCTGCCGCATCATGTCTCATTTAAGCGTTGCTCATTTGGCGTCACACCACCGCGCGGGCATTGTTGTGCTCGCGTGCGTGCCGTAGCCTTATTGTTTGCGGCACGGAGGACGAGTGGCGATCGAAGATAAATCCGGAACTGTTCATGCCCAGCCTCACGACGCCAAAGAGGGCCATGGCGATCTCTTTCGACATTTTGAGCGCCTGGTTGAAATCAAAGTGTTGGGGAAGTCTTTCCATGTTCCGGAAAAGAATACTGTCCTGCGCTGCTTCCAGTATTTGAGCCCGGAAACCATTCCCTACGGCCGCTTCTGCTGGAACCAGGACTGTCAGTATTGCCGCATTGTGGCCAAGCTCCCCGATGAGGCTGAAGCTCACGAGATGCTAAGCTGCAAGTTCCTTGTATCCAGTGGTTTAGAGATTAAGGACGTGAGCGACGAGCTTAGGATGTGCTTGCGGGCTCTGCTGCCGCCGAAGTTCCGCTCCACCCGGTCGAAGTAAGCTCTGTGTTGGGCGCCTGGACCCACGCTCCCGCCGAAACGGGCCACCTCGCAATTATTTATTGACTCTTGATTTTGACAGGGCGGATGGTGGTATCATCGGCGTGTAGCCGACTGGCCTGCTCCCCCCGGCCGCAACTTTTTCGACGCGGTGGGTTGAGTTACAGATAGCGGCCAAGAGTTTAGAAGTAAGCGTGGCGTAACAAGTTTGCCGGTGCTAGGGCGCACCCTACCACCCCGGAGCCTCCTTACGCCCGGTACCGGCAGAAAGGGCGTCCCGAGTAATCGGGGCGCCCTTTTCCTTATCACCCGCGTTTGAGAAATCGTTTACTCGGTTTGATGTGCGCCTTGCGGCGATTGCCCGCAACGGTTACGATTTCCGCATCTTGGTGAACGACGCTCCAGAAATCATTCTGTGCGATGGTTGCGGGTTGCCCGCGTCGCCCGAGCATATCCGCGAGCGTTTGGCGCACCTTGAAGTCGCCACGCGGTTCCGGCCGATTCACATAGACGTGCTGTTCGTAATTCCTTCACCGAATGCGGACCACGATTTCTATGACGCGTCGCCCCAGCCACCAGGGAAGCGCGAAGTGCTGCTGGATGCCTTGAGGATTCCAATAGCGGTGGGCGCTGGCGCGGCGCCAGACGCGAACGCGACAGAATCACGCTTGGCGGAGTTCCAGCGGCGCGGATTTTTTTTCGCAGCAGTATCGGAGTGCCCGATGCCGCCAGGCGCCGCAGCGCAGACCGTCGAACGCCTGGCGCCCACGCTTCTCAAGCGCGTCCAATTTTCGTACAGGCCGAAGTCCGTCGTTCTGCTTTCCGATGCGCTTGCGCCGCTCGTGCCGCTGCTCGCTGGCGCAGGGCGGGGAATTCGCGTGATGCCCGATGGCGCGGCGCTCTCGTGGCCCCGCATTGGCGATCGCGACGCCGAATTCGCATTCCGCGCGGAATGCGCGCGTATCGCAGTTGCCGCGCGAACCTGAATTTGTTTTTTGCCTGTGATAGAATCGCCGTTCGCGAGAGAATTTCGAGGAACGTTGAAGCCTAAGTTCAAGTTCGCAGTCGGCGCGGGGATCATAGTAGCGGCGCTTTCATGCCTGGCGTGGGTGGGCGCGCGCGATAGCAAGACCTACTACCACACGATCTCCGAGCTCTCCACACTTCAGGGATCGGCGCTTCACGCGCGCATTCGCGTTGGCGGCGATGTCGCAGCGGGGTCGATCGCGCATCGCGATGGCGGCGTGGATTTCGTTCTCACTGAACAGGGCCAAACGCTTCCGGTCACCTACGTGGGCTCCGATCCGTTGCCCGACACATTTAAAGACGGCGCGCAGTGCCTGGTCGAAGGCCACCAGATGGCGGACGGCCATTTCGTCGCGGAGACGGTTCAGGCCAAGTGCGCTTCCAAATACGAAGCGGCTCCTGGCGGAGTCTTGCCGCCAGCCAATTCGGGGCAACCTGCGGCGTCGGGTCGGCCAGATGGTGTGGCCGGTGCAGGCGGGGGCTCGCCCGCAAGCTAGAGTTTCAGGTAGGAGATCTGCGTGGACCTGTTCGGTTCGTTTTCCCTGCTACTCGCGTTGTTGTGCGCCGTGTATGCCATCGTGGCCGGTATATTCGCGGTGTATACGCGGCGGCCGCTGGTGGTCAAGAGCGCGCGGCAGGCGGGGATGGCTGTTTGTGTTTTGATCTGGGTCGCGTTCGGCAGCCTCGTCTATCTGTTCTACACAAATAATTTTTCCATCGCGTACGTCGCCGAGCATAGCAATCGCGCGTTGCCGCAATTTTTCAAGTTTCCCGCCGTGTGGTCCGGGCAGGAAGGCTCACTGCTGTTCTGGAGTTTTCTGCTCTCGATTTATGTTTTTTCCGTGCTGTTCACGTATCGAGGCAAGCATCCGGAGCTGATGCCGCGCGTGGGCATCATCCTGGCGGGCATCCAGCTTTTCTTTCTAATACTAAATAATTTTGTCGTAAGCCCGTTTCACGTTTTGGGCGCGGTCGATGGCGCCGGGCTTCTGCATCTGGTGATGCGCGCCGATGGCAACGGCCTGAATCCGCTGTTGCAGTATCCCGAGATGATCATTCATCCGCCCGTGCTGTATTCGGGCTACACGGGCTTTTCGATTCCATTTGCGTTTGCGCTGGCGGCGCTGCTCGGACGCTATCCGGGCGAGAAATGGATACATCTCACGCGTCGATGGACCATGATCGCCTGGGGTTTTCAAAGTGCGGGCATTTTGCTGGGCGCGCATTGGGCGTACGCGGTGTTGGGTTGGGGCGGCTACTGGGGTTGGGACCCGGTGGAAAACGCGTCGCTGCTGCCGTGGCTGACGGGGACGGCATTTCTGCACTCCGTCATGATGCAGGAAAAGCGCGGCATGATGAAGGTATGGAATGTGTGGCTGGTGTTCGCCACGTTCTTCCTTTCGATACTCGGCACCACACTCACGCGCAGCGGCCTCGTCAGCTCGGTGCATGCGTTCGCGCAGTCGAGCATTGGCCCGTGGTTTTTCAGTTTCCTCGGCGTGATCCTGATCGTCTGCTTCGTGGCCTACTGGCAGAATCGGGACTATTTGCGCAGCGACAATCAGCTCGACTCGATAATTTCGCGCGAATCGAGTTTCTTGTTCAACAATTTGATTTTGCTCGTGGCTTCCGTCGCGGTTTTGTCCGGCACGCTGTTTCCGGTGCTCTCCGAAGCCGTGCGGGGGACGAAAATCAGCGTGGGTCCGCCATTTTTCAATAAGGTGAATATTCCGATCGCGATGATCCTGCTGTTTCTCACCGGCGTAGGCCCGCTGCTCGCGTGGCGCAAAACGTCGGCGGAGAGCCTGCGGCGTCATTTCGCGTGGCCGCTGCTCGGAGGCATCGCGGCCGCGGGAATCGCGGTGGCCCTGGGATTGACCAATTTTTACGTTGTGCTGTGCTTGCTGCTTTCCGTGTTCGTGGTGCTGACGATCGGGAGCGAATTTTATCGCGGCGCGCGCGTGATCGCATCGCGCACCGGCATGAATCTCGCGCGATCGGTCGGGCAACTCTCCATGCGCAACACTCGGCGTTACGGAGGGTACGTCGTGCACTTCGGCATGGTGCTGGTTTTTATCGGAATCAGCGGTCAGGCCTTCAATAAAGACAAGCAGATGGAGATGTCTCCGGGATCGACGATGCAGATCGGTCCATACACGTTGATTTGCCAGAATTTCGATTCCACGCCCGGTCCCGATCCCAACGCGCCGAACTACGTGGCGGAGCGAGCCACAATCGAAGCGGATCGCGGCGGCAAACAAGTCATCATGCTTTATCCTGAGCGCCGCCAGTACACGACAAATCAAGAATCCGGCACGATGGTCGCGATTTATTCGACCCTCAAGGAAGATCTCTACGTCGTGTACGCGGGCCTGAATCCGGATACGCAGCAGCCCGTGATTCACGCGTACCTGAACCCGCTGGTGAAATGGATCTGGCTTGGCGGAGCGATCGTTGTAATGGGCACGATTCTGGCACTGGTGCCGTCACAGCAGGCCACGATCGTCCTGCGCCCGGTGACACAACCGTTGCCGCTCGGCGCCACGTCAGAACCCGCCCCCGCCGATTGGAGGCGCTATGGCCGCGGCACATAGCCGGTACATCTCGCGTCGCCCGCGGACCAACTACCTTCTTGTGGTAGTTGCGCTGACGTCTCTCGCAGTAGCGGCGATCATGGTGCCCGTAGCGCTGCACGCGCAGGAAAGCGATCGCGCCGAGCACCTGAGCGCCAAGCTGATGTGCATGTGCGGCTGCGGCCAGGTCCTCGGCGAGTGCAATCACATCGACTGCCCGCTGCGTGGCGGAATGCTCAAGCAACTCGATGCCGATGTGTCCAGCGGCGAGGCCGACGATTTGATCTTGCAGGATTTTGTGCAGCAGTACGGTGAGGCGGCATTGTCTTCGCCGCCGGCGAAGGGGTTCAATCTGATCGCGTGGATTTTTCCGGGCGCGGCGTTCGCCGTCGGCTTGTGTGTCGTGATTCTGGTGGTTCGCAATTGGCGTCGTCGGCCGCGTGCGGCTGCGATCGCCGGGAGCGGTTCGGCGCGTCAGTTGGACGCCGAGCGATTTGAGCGCGCACGCCGTCAAGCCGATCGCGAGACCGACGAATAACCAATGGCAATTGCGGCCATCATCGCGTGGGATTCGGATTCGATGATGCTGGTCGCGTGCACGCTACTTGCGGTAGCGACGATGGCCTTCATTTTCTGGATCGAGCCCGATCCGGCCGATTCCGCGCCGCATCGCTCGCACCTCGATCAATTGCTCGAGCGGCGCGACGCCGTGTACGAAAACCTGCGCGACCTGAAATTTGAGCATCGCGCCGGAAAATTCGCGGAGACCGATTACGAACAAATGAAAGACGCGCTCGAAACAGAAGCCGCGCTGGTGCTGAACGAAATCGACGCGGTCACGGGTACTCCCGCGCGCCCCCCTCGGCCCGTGCGCCCGAACGCCGGCGAAGCGCGCACATGATTCCGCGCACATCGACAACGAGACTCAATTTGATAAGGATGGCCATGAAACGTTCCGGCATCGCGAAATT
>JBAQYV010000050.1:0-7940 GCA_049790315.1 Candidatus Acidiferrales bacterium
AGCGAGCTCAGCTCGTTGATGTCGGCCACGACGTGCCAGCCGTGATCGACCTGCGCATTCAGGGAAACCCTGAGCTTGTGGCCGCCCTGCCCTTCGCGATCCACCACCCCGAAATAATTCGCCGAAAGCGAAACCTCGTCCGTCGGTCGGGCGCGGAACTCGATGTTTTGCTGCCAGCCGCGCTCGCTCAGCAACTCCGCGCCGGTCGTCAGATCGGACCAATCATTCGGCGCCCAATAGTAAGAGTCGCCAAATTCAAATCCTTTGATCGAGCTGTTGCCCACCGTGGGAATCAAAAATCCCGATTGGCGATTTTTCACGCTGGCGGGCGCCGTGGCGTAGGGCAAATAAAGCAGCGGTATGCGAAACAATCGAAAATTTGCGTTCACCAGCACAACTTTCTGACCCACATGAAGCGTGGCTTCGGCCGAGTAGAATTTCCACTTCGGACGATCCGGCGCGCACACGGTGAGCCATGCATGGTGGAGCACATAAGTATTTTCGTCCGTGCGATCGGCGGAGGTGGCTTCAAACACCAGTGGATTCGGCGTGATCAACACGTTCTCATTCGGCTTGCGCTCGATGTGCATTGATCCATGCACGTTGTCAAAATGGCCTGCGCCGGTTTTAAGGTTGTAGGTGCCGCGATCGGATTCAACGTGCTGAGTTTTTTCGTCCATGACCAAGTGGCCCGTCGCGGTGATTTCAAATGTGTCGGAGTTGTACTCGGCGTGGTCGGCCTTCAGAACCATGTCGCCGTAATCGATCGTAACGTGGCCGTCGGCGATGAACACATCTCCGGCCTTGCGCTGCTGGTCAGCCTCTAGCTGCACCACGCGATCGCCGGTTACGACGCGCACCTGCGCCGGTTCCGCGCGCGCCGTCGCGCCGCAGAAAATCAGCAAAGCGATCGTCGCCGCGTATTTGATAAAACTCAAAGTGCCGTTCATTGCGAGCAATGCGCACCGCGCGAAGCAGTTGGCTAGCCTAGCATTCCGCTTTCGGACTGACAACGGAGCCGATTTCTTGCGCATTTCCGCATTACCCGCGTTTCCCCGAACAAGATGCCGCCGATCAGAGGTGGGTTGTGCAAGAAACTGAGGGTTGTTCGATTGGCGACATCGCTTGTGTTCGCATCCGTCCCGGCAAGTATCGCTGATAAAATGCTCGCGTCTCGTAAAGCGCCCGCAGCGCAAAACGACGATTGATACGAACCTGTCCGCAATGTGGTGCCCTGAATGAACAGCAGGCGCAAGTCTGCTGCTTCTGCGACTTTGGCCTGAGCCCGGCCTCCGCGCGATCGGTGTCTGCGCCCGCTCCGGCGCCCGCGCGCCGAACCGCGGTCGAAGTTGCTCCGACCGACGGCAATCTCGCCGTTCAACCCGATTGGCAACACGAAGTCCATTCACGACTCGCCGCCTTCAAAGCGCGCCGCCGCACGCTACGCCATCCCGAAGGACAAACAGCGCTGCCATTTTCTTCCAGCAAGGCGGCCGACGCGGAACGTGAAATTGATTCGCATCACGAGCTTAGTTCGCGCCGGCAAATTGTGGCGCAGCGAGAAATCGAAATGGCTCATGAAATTGCGGCAGCGCATGAAGTTGACGAAGAGCCGGTAGATTGGCTTCCTCCATCGCCCGCGGCGCAATCGCACGAAGCGCGTGCTCGCGCCGAGCGCTACGCCAACAACGCGAACGCCCGCGTCGAAATCGCAATCGAGCAGCCCAGCCTTGATTGGTCCGCTGCTCGCACCAGCGCGGCCGACACAACGGGCGCCACGCTTCTCCGCCCCGTGGCCTCGCTTAGCGAGCGCCGCCTCGCCGGCGTGCTTGACACCGCATTCCTCCTATTCACGTTCGGCGGAATCCTGGCGCTGTTCCGCGCTCTCGGCGGCCGCTTTGAGCTCACTCGCATCGACGCCGCGATTGCCGTCGCCACGCTCGGCCTTTTTTACGCGCAATATTTCACGCTGTTCACGGTCTTCGGCGGATCGACGCCCGGCATGATGCTCCGCAATCTGCGCGTGGTAAGTTTTGACGGCGACACGCCCAGCCCGCGCCAAATGCTCTGGCGCAGCTTCGGTTACTTAATCTCCGCAGGCACGCTCATGCTCGGCTATCTATGGGCGCTGTGGGATGAAGACCACCTGTGTTGGCAGGATCGCATCTCACAAACGTACCTTACGCCGATGGCGCTGGCCGGGCAGCCAAGTTCCGCAACACCGGAAAATGATCGCGGCGGCAAGTCCGCAACGTCCGCGTCGAACGCGTCTGGCCCGTCCCGGCAGACCTCGCCAGCCCTGCGCTAGACCGCCCGACGCTCTCCCTGGGCGTGTTATAATGTCCGCCTTAGAAAGCGAGCGAACTCATGAGCCGTCTCGGGAAATCCATCGTCGTCACGCTTTCCATCGTGGTCTTCTGCTACGCGGGACTCGGCTACCTGCTCGGCAAAAGCGACGACGACCGCACCTATCGCTCGCTCACCGTTTACGGCGAAGTTCTGCAACACATTCAAGAAGATTACGTCGATGAGCCAAATCTGCCGCTGGTCACCGCCGGCTCGCTGCACGGCTTGCTCGAATCGCTCGATCCCCTTTCGGCCTATCTGAGTCCGCGCGAATATTCCGATTACAGCGAGCGCATGAAAGACGGCATAAAGGGCTCGGCCGGCCTCACGCTATCCAAGCGTTTCGGTTACATCATTGTTGTGTCCGAGCTGCCCGGCAGCGCCGGCGAAAAAGCCGGCCTGCGCACCGGAGACATTCTCGAAGAAGTCGGCGGCTTCGCCACGCGCGACATGTCCGTTCCGCAAGCCTACCTTCTGCTCGATGGCGCGCCCGGCGGCACCGTGAAAGTTGCCGTTGTGCGCCGCGGCCAGACCGAACCGCAGCAAGTGGAAATCACGCGCGCCGCAATCGAGCCGCAGCATTTGGTGGCCAGCAAAGTTTCCGACGACACCGGATACGTTCGCCTGGTCACGCTCGACACCGGCACCGCCGCCGATCTCAGCAAAGCGCTCACGCAGCTTCAGCATCAAGGCGCGCAAAAACTAATTCTCGATCTGCGCGATTGCTCCACTGGCCCCGATTCCGAAGGCATCGCCGCCGCGCAACTTTTCCTTTCGCACGGCCCGATCGCGTCGCTCAGCGGACAGACCGTCTCGAAGCAAGAGTTCCAAGCCGCGCCCGACAAAGTCGTGTGGAACGGCCCCGTTGAAGTGCTCATCTCTGACAGCACATCGGGCGCCGCCGAAATTATCGCCGCCGCGATTGGCGACAATAAGCGCGGCGACCTGGTCGGCGTGCGAACTTTCGGTTCGGCCTCCGAGCAAAAAGTAATTCCGCTCGACGATGGCGCCGCGCTGATCCTCACCACTGCGTATTACTACACGCCCGACAACAAAGCCATTCTCGACGACGGCATCGCTCCCACCGTCGAAGTGATCCCGCCCGCCGATCAAGCCGACAACAATGCCGAGCCGCCCGCTCCGCTCACCGCCGGCCAAGTCCCGACAAGCGACGATCCCGTTTTCAGCAAGGCCCTGGATCTACTCAAGTCCGGCGCCGCGCCGCAAGCGCCGCAAAAATCGTCGTAGATTTCCCCCCCCGGGAACGCCAATCTCCCGATTGGCGGGGTGTTCCGCTCCTTTTCCCGCTTGTCATCCCGAACCCGGTCGCCCGCTTTCGGCGAACGTTGGTGAGGGGCCTGCTTTTGCTTTTCATCACCATCGCGCGCGCCAAACGCGAACAGCAGATCCCTCGTCGCGCCGCTCCTCGGGATGACAACGTGGACGGGGCACGTGACCCCAGCGCCCCACGTTGTCATTTCGGCGACTTATCCGACATCACCTTAATCACCTGATAGACCGCCGGCCCCGTGCCGATATTCCGAAACGTCCGCTTATCGTTCGGCGCGCAATAAAAGAATGAAGGCGCGCTGATCCGCGCCGCCACGCCGTTCACACGCGCCTCGATCGCACCCAATTTCATAATGAATATCTCGTCGCCCGAGTCCATGATGTCCGGCAACGTGCTGGCGCCCACATTCAACGTCGTGATGTGGCTCTCCAACCGTGCGAATGTCAGCGTCGGCGAATCCACCACGCTGGCGCGCGAACCGGTCGCGGTCGGCGCCGCCGTCGCGCTGTTGCCGTCAATCACCGACGACGGCAGCATCCCCGCCACGGCCTGTTCAGAGGCCGGCTTATCGGCCACGGTGTGGACCAGGTCGGTAACGAAATTGATCACGTAGTACGTGGCCGGCTTGTCGCCGTTGTTCTGCGCGTTATGCGGATCGTGCGAGGCGAAAAAAATCAGCGCTCCGGGACCGGCGTGGCGCGTCTGCCCGTTGATTGAGACATCCACCTCGCCGTCCTTCACCAGCAGTATCTCTTCCCACGCATGCTGATGCACCGGGTGCGACATCTTGCCCGGATTCAGCGTCGATATGTGTACCTCGAATTTTTCGAGCGTCGGCGTGGGATTGTCGAACACCGCCCGTTGCTCGCCATTCGCCGTGGTTCGCACCGTCAGCGCGTCCCAATCCACAAATGTAGTCCCCAGCACCGCTGTCTGCGACGGTGGCCCATACTTCACCGCGATCGGCGTTGTCTCCGCCGCGGGAGCGGGCGCCATCTGCGCAGGCGCCTGCGCCGCCAGCGTCGCCGCCAACGCAATCGGCGCGAGCGATAAAATCACAAGCAACGATTTCATTTTTATTGTGGACAAGTGGCTCACACTTTCTCGATGTTCCGATTTTTCTTCAACACGCCGCGCATCATATCACCGCTAATTTCTTTCCATGGAGCAAGTTCGAGCGGTCTTCCGCTCCGGGCAAGAACCGAAAAAGCCGCGCGAAACGGCGCGTACCCCACCCCCCTCCCCTGTTTTTTGGAAGTGTTGATTCTAAATGACTTTAAGTCCTTTGAGCCGGATCTGTTGATTCTAGGAGACTTTAAGTCCTTATTCCCAGAAGTATTGATTCTAGTAGACTTCAAATCATTGCTAATCAGCGAGATACAAAGAAGTGAGGATTTCTTGGAAGTGTTGATTCTGGAAGGGTTAAAACGCGATTGCCCTAAAGCGCTGATTCTGCACACGTTGCAGGCTGTAAATTCGAATGGGTTGCGGGCGAACATGAACGAGCATAGCAGATGTATATAGTAATGTCAATACCTAATATATATTCGAACAGACATAATAAGAAGGATTAAATCGTAGTTCAAGAGCGGGGCAAGTCGCGCTCGTGCATGCGGGGCCGTCGGCTCTACGCGTTGATTTGCCGGAGGCTATTTGCGCGACGGATAAAATCGACCGATGGGCGCTGGTCCGGATCTGGGGGAAGAAAGATCGTCCCTAGCGGCCGCTGGAACACTTCCGCGCCCCCTGCGAGATGAAGGCCGTCCAGGATGTGAAGCTGCCCTTCGTTGATGAGCATGCGACGGCGTTCGTCTAGGTAGATGAGGCTGGCGTCGAAAGCGCGATGGTACGTCGGGGAGAGCGCAATCCCGTTACGTACGTGGTCTACGCTGCCCGGCGCGCCCACGGGAAGTATGTGAGCTGCGTCAACAACGCGGGCCTGACTCCGATTCGTGATTCGCGGTTGGGGCGGCACGTGCGCCCTGCGGATCAAATATCTCGCCGCCAGAAACGGTGGAGCGTTGAACATGGAATTTCATTCACGGAGAGTTGGTCAGGCGCCATGTCCGCCCGTTATATTCAATTTTGTCTGCTCGCTTGAGAGCTTGTTGAGCGGTACGCACATGGTGCTTCCATTTCTTTCCGAAATTGAATCCGTCTATTATCCGATCAATGCGGTCGTCGCAAATGTCAGGATGCATCCGCTGAATCAGCGGGTGCAGGTCAACGGTCCTCAGAGGACCTTTGGCTAGGAGGTATTCAATGGTGTCGCTGAAAATCGCGTGTGTCGATCCTCCGCGAGCCCGAAGCCGCAGGAGCTCGTCGTTGGCCTGCCCAAGTCGCTTGCGGAACGCGCGCCCCGCATCTTTCAGGACTTTCCGTTCAGTGGCTTCGTAAATTCCTCGGAGTTGCAAGAGGTCACGGGCAAGGGCGGCCGCCTCATCGGTTGAGATCATCGCCCCTAGGCGGGAGTAGCCCTCAAAATCCTTACGGATCTCTGTCACTACTTCCGGATCGGACAACTCCACACCGTACTCGCAGTTCCCTGCGAGACCGCCTTCGGTCAGGTTTCCTGATGTTACGATTGCGCGTCGGTCGTCGGCGATATAGACTTTCGCGTGCAAAGAAGGCATGTGAAAAAGCCGGAAGTGACCCAATTGCCTGCCCAGGTCTGCAAGCCCATCCAGGTCGAGAGAACCGCCCAATACGCTTTCGGGTCTAATGTTTGTCAAACAGGTAACACGCAAGGTTTCCAGCAGCCCCGATTTCCGTAGGCAGTCGGTAATCGAACGGGTCGCGGATCGGGTTATGAACGGGCAGGCCAGAAGAAGATTTTGCCGCGCCACCGAAATGAGTTCGCGAAATTGGGGCTGCCACGGGCTCCTAATGAGGTGCGCCGGCTCGGCGCTCAGTTTCGAGTGGGACACCAAACCACCCTTCCACGATTGTCGTAGCGAGACGCGCCGCCCTTTCGCTTCGCATATGACAGCCCGGCAGCTTCGTCAGACACAAAGCGTTCGCAGGCGTCACACCTTTCTACGATACGGCACCGTCGGCTGTTTGGTGGACCAGCCAAGATTCCGCGAACGCCGCAGAATACCGTAGCCCTCGTTTCACATACGCATTTCATATTCTTGCCCGCGAAACCCCGTATCGGCGAACAGCCCGGCAAAGTAACCAGCGGTGTCGTTTGCACAGATACGGCGAACTGTTACCCGCTCGGCAGGAGTTGGAAGCTTTGATGGATTCCACCAGAACAATTCTTGAGCGAGATGAAACCCGAGCCCCCTGCAAAGCATGATCGCAAGTTCGAAGTGGTAAAGGGAGCGCGTCGGCTGACCGGGAATCCATGCGCCGCCGATGTCAATCACAAGGGAGCCGGTGGGCTTTAGCACGCGCGAGAATTCTTCTGCGAACGGTTTGAACCATTCGAGGTACTCATGGCTTTCGACGTTTCCGTAATCCTTCTTGCGGACCAAGCCAAATGGTGGGCTCGTGACAATCAGATCTACCGACTGCTTCTTTTGGTTGGCGAGGTAACTAAGGGAGTCCGCAAGGATCAAAGAGCCGTATTGGGTTTTGAAATACGGGGACATTTCGATTGACATTCTATCAGAATATGCAATCCGAGGGCCAAGGCGGACGGCGTTCGACTGACAGATCAAGCACCTCCATTTCCCGAAACGGTTCGTAAGGCGGCGCGGAGTGCACTGCAGGGGCCCAAAATGGAAGCTTTGCGACCCGACGGCGGCACGTTCGGGGGCTCTGAGTTACGAAGGGCAGATCGTGAGAGGCGGGGGAGCAGCGCAGCAGGCGGTGCTCGAACGATCGCGCCCCAGGGGCGAGCGAACGCGCCGAACGCGACATAAACTGCGATAATGGCGGCGAACATCGCGGGTTCGACGAACGGGGGAAGCGCATGGACGAACAGGATTTTCGCAGGAAATCGGACGCGGCGCTGGAAGCGCTGAAGCGGCGTCTGCTGGAGCTGGGCGACGAGCACGGCTTTGAAGTGGAAGGCAGCGGAGAGCGGCTCGAGCTGCTGTTTGAGACTGCGACAGAATCAGGCGAGCCGGAGGAAGTGCGCTTCGTGATCAGTCCGAACACGGCGGCGCGGCAGATTTGGATTTCGGCGCTGGACACGAGTTTCAAACTGGCATGGTCGGATGCGGCCGGCGCATTTCAATTGGAAAAGACCGGCGAGAATTTGTCGCAGGTGATGGGAAGGATTTTGACGCAACAGCTCGCCAAGCCGATTGCGGTGTAGCGATTTTGTAGCACAGGCACTCTTGCCTGTGTGCAG
>JBAQYV010000051.1:0-3115 GCA_049790315.1 Candidatus Acidiferrales bacterium
CGCGCAATGCGATCCGCCAACGTCGGCCCTTCGACCAGCTCCATCACGAGCGCATGCACGTTCCCCGAATCCTCGAAGCCGTAAATCGAAGCGATGTTCGGATGATTCAGCGCAGCGAGCATCTTCGCTTCGCGCTGAAAGCGAGAGAGCTTCTCCGCATCGCGCGCAAAAGCTTCCGGCAAAACTTTCACCGCAACGTCGCGCCCGAGCCGCGCGTCGCGCGCGCGATACACTTCCCCCATCCCGCCCGCGCCGATGGCGCCCGCGATCTCGTATGGCCCAAGTTTTGTGCCCGCCGCGAGCGTCATTGATTTTTCATCGCCGCCTGCCAATTCGACAGCACCGTGATCGAACCGGTCGCCGTGGGGTCGGCGGAGGTAATCACGAGGAATCGGCTGCCGTCAGGCGTCACATCGAAGAATGGGGCCGTGAAGCTCGGCACGCTCACTTTGAAAAGTGGATGCACCGCTTTCATCTGCAGCGAATTGCCGTCTGTTTCGAGGTCCGCTTCCATCAAACGGTTCCCCATCGTCAGGAAATAGAGATGACCCTTCTTGTCCCAGCGAAGGTCCCAGCCGCCCGTTTGGGAGATTTGATATTTGCCGCCGGGTCCGGGAAACGGCACAACGTACACTTCGGACCGGCCGGATTCGTAGGAAAAATAAGCGAACCAGTGGCCGTCGGGTGAAAATTCGCCGTCGAATTGATTGGTCGCGGCGGGAACCGGTTGAAACGGTTTTCGGTCGCCGAACAGCGGAAGAACCCAGATTTCGTCGCGCGTCTCCTTAAAATTATCCTCGTTGAGAGAGAGGTAGCGACTGTCCGGGGACCAATCCACAACAGCGGCGGCGGGGATTCCGGCACCCAAGGTAACGAGTGTCTCCTCGGCGCCCGAACCGTCCGCTGGCTTACGGCAAATGGACGGTTTGCCGTTCGGATGGCACGAATACGCAATGAACTTTCCGTCCGGTGACCAAACCGAAAAGACTTTATCGCCAGGGCCGAAAGTCAGACGCGTTCCCACGCCGCCGGATACGGGGAACGACCATAGATCGGACGCATGAGATTGTACGTCCGCGATATCCGCGAGGAACCGCGCGCCGTCGGGCGAAATCTTCGCGACTTCGTATGGTGCGGCCTCGCCAACCGTGCCAAGGGAATTACCGCCGCGGTCAAACCATTCCAGGCGGCCCTGCGGCGAGCCACCCTGAAAGGCCAGAACTCCATTGCCAGAAACCGAGTAGTCTTGCGATGCGGCGACGACGATGGCCTTGCCCGCCAATGTATCGCTCGCAGGGTCGAACCGCTGCGCAAAAACGCGGCGCGAATCGGCAACACCGCGAATGAACAGAAGATATCCGGAAGCAACCTGAGGCTGGCGCGCATCCTTGAGCACGAGCTGTTGTTCACTCGAATCGAGCGAGGCGATCCAGATCGAGGGCGAGGACGAGCCGTCCTTGTAGAGCGCCTCATAAACGAAATGCCGGCCATCGGGAAGGCACGCCGGCTTTCGATGCTGAAATTCGCCGTCTTCAAGCTTCGTAATCGGACGCGGGCTTCCTCCGGAAGCGGACACTTCGTTGAGCGGAGCGAGGCAATTCGGTGTGAATAAAATGTTCCCGTCCTTGCTCCAGGCTCCGCCAGCGTCGGCGCACAACGCGTCAGTCAAAACCTGAAGCGTTCCGTTGTCGAGGTCAACAGTTTTCAGTTTGTTGCCGGCGAAAAAGCCGACGGCACGGCTATCCGGAGACCAAAAGGGCTCCGAGGCGTCCTCCGTGCCCGCAACCGGCGCGGCGTCCTCCGAGCTCAAGGGCCGAATCCAAAGTTTGGTGACGCCTTTCTGATCGATCGCGGAAAAAGCCAATTGCTTGCCGTCCGGCGAGACGACTACAGGTCCGGCGCTGAAGCCAAAGTTGCGAAAACTTGTGTCGGGCGGTGGAGGGATAAACGCCAGCACGGATGGCTGCTCTTCCGCGGGTGGCCGCAACGCATTCCTAACTCCGAACGCGATCGCTGCCAGCACCGCTACCGCCGCAACAATCCAAGGCACCGTGCGGCGCCAGAGTGGGGACCGAGCGCCTGCGACAGTGTCGGCGGACGCGTGCGAATCACCCGGCGCGCCGGAGAGAACTTCCTCGATCGCAATGCGCGCGTCGCCAATCGATTGCAGCCGCTGCCGCGCATCCTTTTTCAAGCATCGCGAGAGAAGGCCACGAATCGCCGGTGGCGTATTCCCCGGCAGCAAAGACCAATCCGGCTCCTCACGTATCACCGCCGCGAGCGTTTCTGTGATCGACTCGCCGCTGAATGCCATCTTGCCCGTCAGCATTTCGTACAGCACACAGCCGAACGCCCAAATGTCCGTCCGACGATCAACCGCTTTCCCTTTGGCCTGTTCCGGCGACATATACGCCGCCGTGCCCAAAATTATTCCGGCTTGCGTTGCCAGCCGGCTAATCGTCGGCGAGCTCGAAATGTCGCCCTGCGACGCATCGGCGTCCATCGCCTTCGCCAACCCGAAATCCAATATTTTCACCGCGTCGTTGCTTCCGACCTTGATGTTCGCCGGCTTCAAATCGCGATGCACGATCCCGCGTTCGTGCGCGTACTCCACGCCTTCGGCAATTTGCTTCGCGATTGGCAGCGCCTCATCGATTGGAACCGCGCCCCGCGCAATGCGGTCCGCCAGCGTCGGCCCTTCCACCAACTCCATCACCAACGCATGCACGTTCCCCGAATCCTCGAAGCCGTAAATCGAAGCGATGTTCGGATGATTCAGCGCAGCGAGCATCTTCGCTTCGCGCTGAAAGCGAGAGAGCTTCTCCGCATCGCGCGCGAAAGTCTCCGGCAGCACCTTGATCGCCACGTCGCGCCCGAGCCGCGCGTCGCGCGCGCGATACACTTCCCCCATCCCGCCCGCGCCGATGGCGCCCGCGATCTCGTAAGGCCCAAGTTTTGTCCCTGCTGTCAGCGTCATTGGGTTTTCAGAGCCGCCTGCCAATTCGACAGCACCGTGATCGAACCGGTCGCCGTGGGGTCGGCGGAGGTAATCACGAGGAATCGGCTGCCGTCAGGCGTCACATCGAAGAATGGGGCCGTGAAGCTCGGCACGCTC
>JBAQYV010000052.1:0-18039 GCA_049790315.1 Candidatus Acidiferrales bacterium
CGACTGCCGTCGGTATCAAGGCACGGAATGATGCGGCGAGCCAGACTCATTGCGCGGCGCCCCCGGCGCGCTTCAACTGAGCGTCCATTTGCGCGAACTGCAGAAAATTCTGAAGCAAGCGCGAGCCGGCCTGGCCGGACTTTTCAGGGTGGAATTGCACGCCGAAAACGGTACCGTTTTCAACTACCGCAACGAAGCGGCCGCCGTGATCGCACAGCGCGGCTTCGCTGTGGCCTGGGCCCGTTGCGGAACTCAGCGCCGCAAACGAATGCGCAAAATAAAAATACGCGTCGTCCGGCACGCCTTCGAGCAAGCGAGACGGTTCGCGCCGTTCCAATTGATTCCAGCCCATGTGTGGCAGCTTGGCCGTGGCCGGAAGCGCGGCCACTCGGCCGGGGAAAATTCCCAAGCCGCGATCTTCGGGGGCTTCGTCGCTCGCGGAAAAAAGCGCCTGCAATCCGAGACAGATTCCGAGGAACGGGACGCCGCGCGAGATTTGGCCGCGCAGAGGCTGGATCATCCCGCGTTCGCCGAGCTGCCGCATGAGTGCGCCGAAATGACCGACGCCAGGAAGAATGATCGCATCGGCATCCGCCAGGGCCGCGGGAGCGGGCGCACGAAACGTGTCCGCGCCTAAACGCGCCAGGGCGCGTTCAACCGACGGCAAATTGCCGGCTCCGTATTCCACAAGCGCGATTTTCATATCAAGCCTTTTGTCGACGGCAAAATGCGTTTCATCTGCGGATCGCGTGCCGCCGCAAAACGCAACGCGCGCGCGAATGCTTTGAAGATCGCTTCCACTTGATGGTGCGTCGATCGGCCATAGATCAGCCGGGCGTGCACGTTGGCACGCGCGGCCTGCGCAAATCCTCCCAGAAAATCCTCGACGAGCTCGGTCTGGAAATCTCCCACGCGCGCCGCGGAAAACTTACAGCGGCAAACACAGTGCGGACGGCCGCTGAAATCAATCGCGACGGCGGCCAGCGTCTCGTCCATTGGCATGAGAAAATAGCCGGCGCGAAGGATTCCGCGTTTCGACCCAAGCGCTTTGGTGACCGCTTCGCCCAGCGCGATGCCGCAATCCTCGACGGTGTGGTGGAGATCGACATCAAGATCGCCGCGCGCCACGAGATCGATATCCATCGCGCCGTGTCGCGCGACAAGCTGCAACATGTGATCGAAAAACCGAATACCCGTCGAGACGCGCGCGCGGCCGCGACCATCGAGATTCAGTCGCAGTCGAATATCGGTCTCGCTAGTTTTGCGGTGCAACTGTGCGCGCCTCATAGCCAATATTTCTCCAGTTCAGATGTCTTCTCGAAAACGCGAAGGGCACCGTACGTTCGCAATAGGGCCGCTCGCGTACGGCGCGTCTCCGGCGTCCCGCCACCGGGAAGCACTCCGAAAAATGGCACGCCCGCGCGTTGCGACGATAGTGCGTCATCCACGTTATCGCCCAGATAAATGGCCTCGCGCGGATCGAGCTTGCCCAACAGCCGCAGCAAGCCCTCCGGATCGGGCTTGAGTCGGCGCACGTCGTCCATCGTGACGATCTTCGTAAAATGCCTTCGCATCTTCAATCGGTTGAGCGTGTAATCCAGCTCCGTGCGCGTGCGCCCGGTGAAGAGCGCCAGTTCGGCGCTCTTGGTCCACCGCTCAAGCCGCGCGTGCGGCACAAGCCATCGCTCTCGCCGCACATTGCCCAAACGCCGTTTGTCGCCCCAGTAGAATTTCATGAATTGCCGCTTCACCGTCGCATATTCAGCATTGCCACCGAGCGATGCGATCCACTCGGTCGAAAGATGCCAATCATCGTTATAGCCACCGCGATTTTTCCAAATGCCGATTTCCCCGTACGTCACGCGGCGCTTCGTGAAGAAATACACGGTATCGAGAATCGACCGGTGAAACGAGCCACGCACGTCCACCAGCACGCCATCAACATCGAAAATCACGAGCTTCGGCGAAATGCGCTTCACCGCGAATCCTTGTAGACATGCATAGCGCGCACCAACCGATCATTCTGCGCTGCCGTCCCGACGGTGATGCGCACAAAGCCTTTGCGCCCGAATTCCGAAGAGCGATCGCGCAGAAGAATTCCTTGGCTCTCGAGCCGCCTGAGCATGCGGGTGGTATCCTCGCCGAAATCCACGAGCAGAAAATTCGCATCGCTCGGATATACACGCGCGCCGATATTTTCGAGGCTATTCATCAGCGGCGCGCGATTGCGGACAATTCCATCGGCATATTCGCGCATCGCCTTCGGATCGCGAATCACGGCCTCAGCCGCGACCAGAGCCGCCGTGTTGACGGGGTACGGCGAATCCGCGCGTTTGAGCACAGCAATCATTTCTTTCGCGGCAAACAAGCAGCCCAATCGCAATCCTGCGAGCGCCGCGGTTTTTGAAAACGTGCGCGAGACCACCAGGTTCGGATATTCTCGGATCCACGACAGCACGGACACGCCCGAGAATTCAAAGTACGCTTCATCGACGAGCACCAATGTCCGTGGCGCGGCCCGCAGCAGCGAGCGAATCTGCCTTTGCGTCACGAGCGTTCCAGTCGGATTGTTGGGATTGGCTAGCAACAGTGCGCGCGGCTTTCGCTTGAGCGCCTGGAGAATGCGTTCCTGCGGAAAGCGTATGTCCGCTTTGTGACGCATTTCGATTTCATAGCGCAACCCGTGAATTCGCGCCCCTGCGAGCTGCGCATAAAATCGGTACATGTTGAATGTCGGCTCGACGATCAGCACTGTGCTGCCGGGTTCGATGAAAGTATCCATCAACACGTGCAGCGCATCGTCCACGCCGTTCGTGAGGAGCATTTCGTTCGGCCGCACTTTGAAAAAGCGCGCCAGGCGTGCTGTGGTCGCTTCATACTCCGGATAAATCGCGATCTGTTCAGGGGTGAGGCTCCGCAATGCACGCAGCACCGACGACGAACAGCCGCCAGTATTCTCGTTGAAATCCAGACGCAGCTTTCCCGCCCGGCCTTCGACCGGCGCGACATACGGCTCAAGCTTCGCGACCGACCGACGCAAGGGAACACGCGGCAAACGCATCTTCATCGCCGCACCTCGACGCTGCGCGCGTGCGCGGCCAAATCTTCCGCATTGGCGAGCGCGCGTACGACAGGATCGAGACTTCGAAATCCCGCGCGCGATATTTGTTGCACGCTCGACGTGCGCACGAAATCCGAAGCGCTTAGGCCGCCGCGAACGCGGGCCCAACCGCCCGTCGGCAAAACATGATTGCTGCCGCTGGCATAATCGCCGATGGCCTGCGCGCTCCAAGGGCCGACGAAAATGCTGCCGGCGGCACGCAATTTCGTCAGCAGCGCACGCTCCCCGCCGGGAACGCTCAGGTGCTCGGGCGCAAATGCGTTGGCGAATTCCGCCGCCGCACCCACGCTGCTCGCCAGCAGGATCGCGCCGTTCGCCGCCAAAGCTCGCCGCGCGGGATTCGCCGGCGGCAGGCGACGCAACTCAGATTCCACTTCGGCGCGCACGGCCGCGGCTAGCTTTTTCGATGTCGTGACAAATAGCGCGCGCGCATCGGGATCGTGCTCGGCTTGCGCGACAAGATCGGCGGCAATAAATCGCGCGTTTCCCCGCGTCGCGACAACCAGCACCTCCGTGGGTCCCGCGGGCAAATCGATCGCGCAATCGGCGCTCACAATTTGCTTCGCCGCGGTAACGTAGCGATTGCCGGGACCAAATATTTTACCGACGCGCGGCACCGAGCGCGTTCCGTACGCCAGCGCTGCGATCGCTTGGGCGCCGCCGATACGCGCGATCTCGGTCAGTCCCAGCAGATTCGCCGCGGCAAGCACCGCCAGGTTTGGCTTCGGGCACGCCACGACGATTCGCCGCACTCCGGCAACTTGCGCTGGTACCGCGGTCATCAGCAGCGTCGAAACCAATGAGTGTCTGCCGCCAGGCACGTAGCATCCGACTGCATCGAGCGCCGCGACGCGTTGCCCGACGCGCACTCCCGGCTCGACGATAAAGCTCCATTCGCGCGGCAATTGCCGCTCCGCCACGCGGCGAATATTATGCGCGGCGTGTTCGAGCGCACGCATCAGTTCGCGCGGCGCGCCGCTTTGCGCCGCGGCGATTTCCTTGCGCGAAATCCACAATGTACGCGGGCCAAGACTCAGTTTGTCCAGGCGCGCACTCCAAGCAAATAACGCGCGATCTCCGCGCCGCTCGACATCGCGGACGATACGCTCGGCTACGGCGAGCGCCGCGGGATCGGAGGCTCGCCGACGATCGAAAAAGCGCCGCGCATTCGCGTCGTTTAAAGGCTGGATGCGCATCAGAGCACGATCTTGTTCAGCGGATATTCCACAATTCCCTGGGCCCCGGCTGCTTTGAGCTCTGGGATGAGCTGCCGAACCATGTCTTCGTCCACGATCACGTTCACGGCAACCCACTCGGGGTCAGCCAGCGGGGAGATCGTCGGATTCTTCAGCGCCGGAAGGACGGCAGACACGGCCTGAAGCTGCGCGCGCCGGACGTTGAGCATCAATCCGACTTTGCTATACGCGGCGATGGCGCCGGAAAGCAACAATGAGATGTTGCCAAGCTTTTCCTTTTTCCATGCATCAGCCGCCGCGGCGCGATTCGCGATGAAGACGGTGCGCGATTCCAGAACCGTGTCCAGAATTCGCAAACGGTTAGCGCGCAACGATGCGCCGGTCTCAGTGACCTCTACGATCGCATCCGCCAGTTGCGGCACCTTCACTTCCGTGGCGCCCCAGGAAAATTCCACGCGCGCTTTCACTTTATGTTTCTCGAGATATTTACGCGTCAGGTTTACGACTTCCGTCGCAATCACTTTGCCTTCGAGCGCCTCAACCGATGTCGCTTCAGATTCCTCCGGAACCGCGAGCACCCAGCGCACCGGTGCCAAACTCTGTTTTGCGTATAGGAGCTCCGCGACCTCGGTCACCTGCGCTCCGGTTTCAAGCACCCAATCGCGGCCCGTGATTCCGGCGTCCAGCGCTCCCGTTTCAACATACCGCGCCATTTCCTGAGCACGCACGAGCATGCAGGTAATTTCGGGATCGTCGATGGAGGGAAAATAGCTGCGCGAGCCCGCGGAAATACGCCACCCTGCGCGCGCAAAGAGTTGCACGGTCGCGTCTTGCAAGCTGCCTTTCGGAATGCCAAGTTTCAGGCGCCGCGTTGACACGCCCATGTCGCCGCTCTTGTCGCCATCTTTCTCGCCGCTCGCTTGCTTCGTCATCGGGCCGCTCCTTTGCCGTAAACGGCCTTCGGATCGAATTTGCGTTCTCCCACGACGCTCACGCCCCCATCCACATCTAGCCGCCGAAAAAAGCACGTGCGGTAACCTTCGTGGCAAACGCCTGGTCCGATGGCGTCAACGCTCACGACCAGGGCATCCGCGTCGCAGTCGAGTAGAATTTCACGCACGCGCAGCACATGCCCGCTCGATTCCCCTTTGCGCCACAACTTATTCCGCGATCGGCTGAAAAAGGTCACGTCGCCGGACGCGCGTGTTGCCTCGAGCGCCTCGGCGTTCATGAAACCGAGCATCAGGATCTCCTTCGTCGTCGCGTCTTGGATCACCGCGGGCAGAAGACCTCCGGTCTTTTCAAATGCGAGCTGCATAACGTTCTCCTCTTCCTTCTCCGCGTACCGCTCGCGCTGCGGTGGCGTATTCCGCGCGCGGCCATATCCCAAACCACCGCCAACAAAAAAAGCCCGCTGGCGCTTACCGCGCCAGCGGGCTTATGAGAGCGTTGCGATACGCGCTACTCAGGCCTCCGCGAGCACGGCCCTACACCGGCGTGATGATGATGGCGGCGATGCGCGGATAGTTTCATGACATCAACTAGATTAGCCGGGCAATGCGCTGCCGTCAAGACCGCGTCTGCGGTTTGTTACCCACTACGAAAGGCTTCCTTCGCGGTTGCGACGGTTTGCGCGATGTCTCGTTCCGAGTGCGCGGCCGAAACGAAAAGCGCTTCAAATTGCGATGGCGCCAAAAGAATTGCATGGTCGAGCATTGCGCGGAAAAATGCGCCGAATTTCTTCGTGTCGCAGCGTCTCACGTCGGCATAATCGCGCATCGGGCCAGTCGCACAAAATATCGTGAGCAACGATCCCACTCGAACCACTTGCGCCGCAATTCCGGTATCGGTGATCGCCCGGGATATTCCCTCAGCAAGCATCGCGGCCTTGCGATCAAGCGCTTCGTAAAATCCGGGCGTGGTCAATTTATCAAGCGTCGCCAGGCCCGCGCGCACAGCGACTGGATTACCCGAAAGCGTTCCGGCCTGATACACGGGACCTTCTGGCGCAAGCCGCTGCATTAAATCGCCACGTCCCCCGTATGCGGCCAGCGGCAGTCCCCCGCCCACGATTTTGCCGAGCGTAGTGAGGTCGGGCGCGATGCCGTAAAGCGTTTGCGCGCCACCGTAGCACAATCGAAATCCGCTAATCACTTCGTCGAAAATCAGCAACGCGCGGTCGCGCGCTGTAATTTTGCGCAAACCCTGAAGGAAACCCTCGCTTGGGGGCACGACGCCCATATTCGCGGCAACGGGCTCGACAATCACCGCCGCGATGCGCGTGCGATGCTCACTGAATAATCGCTCGACGGCTTCAAGATCATTGTACGGAGCGTTCAACGTGAGCGCGGCCAGCGCTTGCGGAACACCGGGGCTCGATGCAATTCCCAGCGTCGCCAATCCCGATCCCGCTTGCGACAGAAAACTATCTGCGTGGCCGTGATAGCAACCCTCGAATTTTAGAATGAGGTCGCGGCCCGTCGCGGCTCTTGCCAAACGCACCGCGCTCATGGTCGCTTCGGTGCCGGAACTTACCAAGCGCACTTTTTCGATGGAGGGCAGAGCGGCACAAACGCGCGCGGCGAGTTCCGATTCCGCGGCCGTCGTCATGCCGTAGCTTGTGCCGCGCGCGGCCTGTTCGGATACGGCTCGCACAACACCAGGATCCGCGTGGCCAAGTATCAGCGCGCCCCAAGAGCAAACATAATCGAGATACTCGTTTCCGTCAGCGTCCCACACCCGCGCGCCGGCGGCTCGCTCAACGACTATCGGCTCTCCGCCGACGGCGCCGAACGCGCGCACGGGGCTATTGACTCCGCCAACAAGCAACTGTCGCGCGCGCGCGAACAATTCGCGCGAGCGGGTGAGCGCGCGAATCTGCGGAGCGCTCACCTTCGTTTCCTCTGCCATTATTTTATCGAGCGCCCTTGAGCCAACGCGCGGCATCCTTGGCGTGATAGGTGAGAATAAAACTTGCTCCGGCCCGCGCGATTCCGGTGAGAATCTCGAGCGTAACGCGTCGTTCGTCGATCCAACCGTCGCGCGCCGCGGCTTTCACCATCGCGTATTCACCGCTGACGTTGTACGCGCCCACAGGCACATCGAATCGCTCGCTCACCGCGCTCACTACGTCCAGATACGCCAGCGCCGGCTTCACCATCACCATGTCGGCGCCTTCGGCGACGTCGAGCGCGACTTCGCGCAGCGCTTCACGCGCGTTGGCCGGATCCATTTGATAGCCGCGGCGATCGCCAAACTGCGGCGCCGACTGCGCTGCCTCGCGGAATGGTCCGTAAAATCCGGAGCAATATTTCGCGGCATACGCCAAAATTGCCGTCTGCTCGAATCCATGCAGGTCAAGTGCCAGGCGTATCACACCCACGCGCCCGTCCATCATGTCCGAGGGCGCCACGATGTCGGCTCCGGCCTGCGCGTGCGACAGCGCCTCGGCCGCCAGCACTTCCACCGTCGCGTCGTTTTTCACCTCACCATTTTCAACGATGCCGCAATGGCCGTGGCTCGTGTACTCGCACAAGCAGACGTCGGTTGCGATCACGAGATTGAGTTTCGCCTTACGGATGGCCTCGATCGCGCGCTGCACCACTCCCGTCGGAGAATACGCCTCGCTCCCCCGCTCGTCCTTTTTCTCCGGGATTCCGAACAGCAAGACCGCCGGAATACCCAGCGCTTCCACTTCCCTGCACTCCTCCACCAATTGATCCGCCGATTGCTGAAAAGCACCCGGCATGGATGCGATTTCAGTTCGCACGCCCGATCCCGGGCATACGAACATCGGGTAAATGAAACTCGAAACCGAAAGGCGCGTCTCGCGTACAAGTCCGCGAATTCCCTCCGAACGCCGCAATCGCCGGAGCCGCGTCACCGGAAACGTCATGCGGATTTTCCCTCCGCGTGCGAGGCCGCGGCGAAATAATCCGACACCGCGCGAATCAGCGACGCACCCGTGGCTTCCTTCGCCACGATCGCCACAGGCAATCCCGCCTCGCGAATCGCGTCGGCGGTCACCGGACCCACCGCGGCAAGTACCGCACGCGATGCCACTCGGCGTAAGGTTCCATAGCCGAATTCAGTCTGCAAATTCACGAGCGCCGAGGGGCTGAAGATTGAAACCACGTCGACGTCACCTGCACGAAACATTTCCGCTACGCGCGCGTCGTGCGCGCCCATACCCCCCGTCCGATACACGACGACTTGGACCACCTTGGCTCCTTGCGCGGACAAATACTGCGGCAAATCCTGATTCGCTCGGTCGCTGCGTGGCAACAAAACCTTGCAACCGGAGACCGCCGGGCCAAGTTCGCGCGCCATCGCAACTCCCCGGAATTCGCGCGCCACATACTCCACTCGAAAACCCTCGGCCGTAGCGGCCGTGGCCGTCGCCGGTCCCACCGCGGCAAAGCGCGGCGGCTCGTCCACGGGCACCGCACCGAGCATCGCCCGGCATCGCGACGCAAGAAACTTCGCGGCGTTCACGCTGGTCAACAACACCCAATCGTAACTTGTGAGCGCCGCAATCGCGATGTCAAGCGGACCTGTATCCAGCGGATCCGAAAAGCTCACCGCCGGCAAGATGAACACTGTGGCGCCGAGGCCAGCGAAACCTTCCATAACTTCGCGCGACTGCTCGGCAGCGCGTGTAATCAGAATTCGCTTTCCGCCAAGGCCGGTGCTCATGACGTTTCCCGTGCGTGCGTTTGGCCAGTCATCCCGTTGACGCCCAGAATTCGATTCGCGCCCTCGGCAATCATCTGCGCGGCCAAATTACGTCCGAGCTCGATCGAGCGATCCGCGCGCCCGGTTGCTTGCCGGCGCAAACACTCTACTCCATCCGGTGAAAGCACAACCGCATCCAAAACAAGTTGAGGGTATTGTCCGTGGTTTGGCTCGATCCGCGCCCAAACTCCAATCGGAATTTGGCAACCGCCGCCCAACGCCGCCAGCAATTCGCGCTCGGCCTCGACACTCGCGCGCGTTTCCGCATGATCAAGTTTTCTTAGACGATTTAGTAGTTCGGCGTTATCCGCGCGCGTTTCGATCGCTAGCGCTCCCTGTCCGGCAGCCGGCAAACTAATCTCCGCGGGCAAGATTTCCGTAATGCGCTCGCCAAGTCCCAGTCGATCGAGCCCGGCTTTCGCCAAAACGATCGCGTCATAGTCGCCGTGATCGAGTTTGCCCAATCGCGTATCCACGTTGCCCCGCAGTTCAGCCACTGAAAGATTGGGTCGATAGTGGCGCAACTGACTCTGCCGGCGCAAGCTGCTCGTGCCGACGTGCGCGCCGGCGGACAACGCGTCCAGTTTGGCTCCTGTGCGCGATATCAACGCGTCGCGCACATCTTCGCGCTTGAGGAAAACGGCCAGAGTGAGCGCCGCAGGCAGTTCGGTAGGCACATCCTTCAAACTGTGCACCGCCAGATCCACGCGCCCATCGAGCAACGCGTCCTCTAGTTCCTTCAGGAACATACCCTTCGTGCCCACCTGGCCAAACGGCACATCCGCCGCGCGATCGCCCGCCGTTTTGATCACGACGATTGTCGCGTCCACGCCAATTCGCTCTCGAAGCAGCCGCCGCACGTGCTCGGCTTGCCACAACGCCAGCACACTACCCCTTGACCCGATCGAAAGCGGCTTCAAGATTTGCCCTGATCGAGGCGAAATAGATCGCGCAACGCTTCAAGATTCTGAAGTTTCCTGCGCAGTTCGCGCTCGCCGCGCAATCGCTCCACCGGATCGAGCAGCACGCTATCCACGAAATCCTCGAGCAGTCGCGCCACGCGCGCACGATCCGCTTCCGGCAAGTGCGCCAGGTCACCGAGGCGCGCGGCGAGAAATGCGTCGCGCTCCGATGCAAGGCGCTCGCGTAAGCCCGTCAGCACCGCGGTCGTGTTCACTCCTGCCTGCCAGCTCAAGAATTTATCGACGTGTTCACTGACAATGGATTCGGCGCGAGGAATTTCCGCGGCGCGCGCGCGTTTGTTCTGTTCCACAATTTCCTGCAGGTCATCGATATTGTAAAGATACACGTTGTACAGGCCGGCGACGCCCGGTTCCACATTGCGCGGCACTCCCAAATCGATCAGCAACAGCGCGCGATTTCCTCGCGCCGCCATGGCGCGCTCGACTGCGGCCCGCGTAAGTACCGCCTCCGCGCTCGCCACCGAGCTAACCACCATGTCCGGCCAGTCGAGCGCCTTCCCCAAGTTCTCCCATGCCACCGCCTCACCTTGGAAGCGAGCGGCGAGATCTCGTCCGCGTTCGGCGGAGCGATTTGAAACGCGCAATCGCCCAATGCCGCGATCGCGCAAATGCGTCACTACCAATTCGCCCGTATCGCCCGCGCCCAGAATCAGCGCGCTGTGATTTTTCAAACTGCCGAAAATTCGCTCCGCGAGTTTCACGCCCGCGAAGGCCACGGACACCGGCCGCGTCCCGATCTCCGTTTCCGAGCGAACGCGCTTGCCAACTTCCAGCGCGCCCTGAAACATTCGGTTCAGCACCGGCCCTGTTGCCCCGTGATCGAGAGCGACGCGGTACGCTTCGCGCACTTGTCCAAGAATTTCCGCTTCACCCAACAGCATGGAATCAAGGCCGGCCGCCACCCGATAAAGATGCCGCACAACATCGAGATCGCGATGCCGATAGAGACTGCCGCCCAGTTCATCGGGACGCATCTGATGGAATGAAGCTAAAAATGCTTCCATCGCCGCGGCGCTGTCAGTTGTCGTCTCCGGCGGCACGCCATATAGCTCGCTGCGATTGCACGTCGAGAGCACCAGCGTTTCTTCCAGAATGCCGCGCGCTCGCAATTGATGAGCCGCCAGGCGCGCCTGTTCCGCGCTGAACGCCACACGCTCGCGCAGCTCGACAGTCGCCGTGCGGTGATTCAATCCGATGAGGACTAGTTCCATTTTTGCGTGATCACAAATACCGGTGAAACCGCGACAAATACAAATTGACGATGCTGTAGCTGAAAATCACGAAGACGAAATTCGCCACGCACAGCGCTGACGCGCGCGCGCCACGCCAGGTTCCCGTTCGCGCCAGCACCAGGTACGCCGCGTAAGCCGCGAAAATCAGGAGCGTGACGCCAACTTTCCAATCGTCATCCCAGTATCGCCCCAGCAGGCGATGCGCCCACACGAACCCCGTCGTCACTCCGATCGCCAGCGCCACCAATCCCACTCGCACGCTCGAACGGCTCAATCGCTCCAGCGCATCGAGCGCCGGGAATCTCCAACCCACGGCAGCCATTCGCCGGCCGCGCAACATACGGTTCTGAATCAGATAAATCACGCTGGCCACAAACGAAAGTGCGAATGCGGCATACGCCAGAATGTTTAGCGTCACGTGCAAGGCAAACATAGGCCCGCGCGCCGGCGGCGCAGCCGTTCCCGGCGTGGCGAAGCCGTGCGCGAAAAGAAACAGCACCAGCACCACCGGCAATACGAACGCGCCCACCGTTTTCTGCCGATGGACAAGCTCCAGCCCCAGGTAGGTTGCCGCAAGCAGCCACGCGAAAAGCGAAAGTGATCCGGCCAAATCGTCGTACGGCACACCGTGAATCACGCGGGAACGCGCAAGCAGCGCGAAGTAATGCAAAACCAATCCCCCAGCCAGAGCGAATGTTGCCGCGTGCCCCACCGCTCGCGTAGGCGCATACAGATACCTCACGTAACACCCGAAACTCGCGGCGTAACACGCTAGCGTTGCAAGCACGAGGTAATTTGTCATGGTCGTTCAGCCGCAGCCGTCGCGTTGGAGAAACCGTCGCCTCTCTGCGCATGTCCACACCACGCAGGTCCACTGACGAGCGGCTGGGAGTAACCGCCATTATAGCCAATATGCGCGCGCCGAACACGCGATGCGGCCCACTCCTCGTCGGCTGCGGCGGCCTCGTGGTTTTGCTATGATTGCGAGTGAGAAGACCCTCGCAATGACTACCATGCAGCAGGCATCCGGCTCCGCGAGCCGCAAAGAGCTGTTCCTTCGCGCTTGCCGGTGCGAACCTGTCGAGCGCGTACCCGTGTGGATGATGCGCCAGGCCGGGCGCTTCCTCCCCGAGTACCGCGCCCTGCGCGAAAAGCACACCTTCCTCGAAAGCTGCAAGACGCCGGACCTCGCCGCCGAAATTTCCCTGCAACCATTTCGAGTGCTTGACGTCGACGCCGTCATCCTCTTCTCAGACATTCTTATCCTCGCCGAAGCCATGGGCGTGCCTATCGAGATCGCCGACGCCGGGCCAATCATCAAGCAAACCGTGCGCAGCGCGGCGCAGATTGAAGCACTGAAGCTTTTCGATCCCGAAACTGAAACCGTATTCACAACTGCGGCCATTCGCCGCCTCGTACGCGAGTTGGGACCGGGCATCCCCGTCCTCGGCTTTGCCGCCGCGCCGTGGACCTTGGCCTGCTACTTGATCGAGGGCCGTAACGAAGCGGGCTTTCCCGCCGCGAACGCGATGCGCGTCTCCGATCCCGCCCTGCTGCGCGCGTTACTCGAAAAAATCGCACGCGCAACAGCGCTCTATTTGCGAGCGCAAATCGCCGCCGGCGCCGCGGCGGTTCAGTTGTTTGACACGTGGGCCGGCGATTTGACGCTAGCCGAATATCGCGAGTTCGCTTTAGAACCCACGCAATGGATCGTTCAGGAATTGGCCGCCACTTCCGACGCACCCGTCATTCTATTCACCAAAAACTCGAATCACTTGCTCGACGCTGTCTCCGAATCCGGCGCCTCAGTCCTAAGCGTTGGCGCTACCGCTGATCTCGCCGCTTTGCGCCGGCGTTTCGGCTCGTCGACCGCGCTTCAAGGAAATGTCGATCCGAATATTCTTCTCGGACCGCGGACCGCCATCGCCGACGCGGCCACGCAAGCCGTTGCCAAAACCGGCGGCGTCGGCCACATTCTGAACCTCGGACACGGCGTGCTTCCGCAAACTCCCGTCGAGAACGCGCGAGCGTTTGTCCGCGCCGGCCAATCCGCGCCGGTATGTGCCGCGGTTCCCACGCGTAGCGTCTAGGAATACGAATGCCATCGCTCCATTCCAATTCCGATCAGCAGGACCTGGCGAGTCTCGAAATTTCGCAGGATTTCCTTCAGAAATACAATCGCCCCGGCCCCCGCTATACGAGCTATCCAACCGCGCCGATCTGGCAAGACGATTTTGGCCCGGACGATTTGGAAGAAACTTTTCGCACCGCCGACCAGGCCCGCACGCCCGTTTCGCTCTACATGCACTTGCCGTTTTGCGAGAGTCTGTGCTTGTTCTGCGCTTGCAACGTGGTGATCGAAAAGGATCATGCCGTCGCGCCGCCATACCTCGATATCTTGAAGCGCGAAATCGGCCACGTCAGCAAATTCGTCTCGCGCAGCCGCCCGGTCGTGCAATTCCATTGGGGCGGCGGTACGCCCACATATCTTTCCCCCGCGCAGATGGAAGACCTTTTTGGATTCGCCGCCGCGCGCTTCTCGCTCGCGCCTGACGCCGAAATCGGTATCGAGGTCGATCCGCGCGTGACCAGCGTCGCGCATCTCGAATCGCTTCGTGGCCTCGGTTTCAATCGGCTCAGCCTCGGCATCCAGGATTTTCATCCCGAAGTGCAGGAAGCCGTCCGCCGCATTCAACCCTTTGAAGCCACGCGCGATCTGATCGCCTCTGCGCGCGCGCTCGGTTTCCTCAGCATAAATGTGGATTTGATCTACGGCCTGCCATTCCAGAATGCCGCGCGCTTCGCTCACACCGTCGAGCAAGTCCTGACGTTGCATCCTGACCGTGTCGCGCTGTTCAGCTACGCGCACGTTCCGTGGCTTCGCAAACAACAAGGCGCGTTCGCATCGCATCTGCCCGAGGGCATGGAAAAGTTTCGCATTTTCCGCGCCGGCCTTGACGCTTTCCTCGGCGCCGGCTACGTCTACATCGGCATGGACCATTTCGCTCGGCCCAACGACGAACTCGCCGTCGCGCAGCGCGAGCGCACTCTCCATCGAAATTTCCAGGGCTACACCACGAAAGCCGGCGCCGATCTTTACGGCATGGGCGTCAGCGCCATCAGCGCGATCGGCGGCGCCTACGCCCAAAACGTCCGCGATCTTCCCGGATATAGCAGGCGCGTTTCCGCGCGCGGCATCGCCACCATGCGCGGCTATCGCCTTTCGACTGACGATCGCTTGCGCCGCGAAGTCATCAGCCGTCTTTTGTGTCACACCGTCGTGCGCAAATCTGAAATCGAATCCGAATTCGACATTCGCTTCGATGAGACCTTCGCGCCCGAGCTTGAGCGTCTCGCCTCTTTCGCCGCCGACGGCCTCGTCGCACTCGACGCCAATGAGATCCGCGTTGTGGGCGCTGGACGCGTCTTCATCCGCAACGTTGCGATGGTCTTCGATCCTTATCTCGATTGCCAAAAGCTCGAAGGCCAGCCGCTGTACTCGAAAACTCTCTAGCCGACTGTGCCCGACGAAACGAATCGCCCGGCCGCAATTTCGCAAACGTGGAATCCCGAAACCTATGCCCGCAATGCTCGCTTCGTCGCCGAACTCGGCGGGCCCGTCGTCGATTTGCTGGCGCCGCGCCCTGGCGAGCGCATTCTTGACCTCGGCTGCGGCGATGGCGCGCTCACGGCGAAAATAGCGGCGCTCGGGTGTGACGTGGTCGGTGTCGATTCAAGCGCGCCGCAAATCGAAGCCGCGCGCAAGCTCGGCCTCGATGCGCGGGTTATGTCTGCGGAACACTTAGCCTTCAACAATGAATTCGACGCCGTATTCAGCAACGCCGCGCTCCACTGGATCAAGAATCCCGATGCCGTGATCTCCGGCGCTTGGCGCGCGTTGCGGACGCCCGGCCGCTTCGTCGGCGAATTCGGCGGCCACGGCAACATTGCGAAAATTAAGAAAGCGTTAGTCGATGTCCTCGCGCGTCGCGGCCTTGATGGTGAAGCCTCCAATCCCTGGTATTACCCAACGGCCGAGGAATATTCCGAGCGCCTCGAGCGCGCCGGTTTTCGCGTTCGCGTTATTCAATTGATTCCGCGCCCCACGCCGCTGCCGGGCGACATCGCCGCATGGCTTGAGACTTTCGCCCAGAATTTCACTTCTCTCCTGCCGGCATCCGATCGCCCGGGCTTCGTTGCCGAAGTACAAGAGGCGCTACGCACGCAGCTTTGCGACACCGGCGGCCGCTGGACCGCGGATTATGTCCGCCTCCGCTTCGCCGCCGAGAAAAACGCCGTACCGTAAATTCATGAGCGAAATCTCTCCATCCGCAATCGTCATCGGCGCCGGAATTTCCGGCCTGACCTGCGCCTATCGATTGCGCCGCGCCGGAGTTTCTGTCTTGCTGCTTGAATCCTCGCCGCGCCCCGGCGGCATGATCCGCAGCGTCCACGAAGATGGTTTTCTCTTTGAGCTTGGTCCGCAAAGTTGCCTTGTTGACGCGCCGCTGCTCGCGCTCATCGAAGATCTGGGTCTCGCGGATACTCTCTTGCGCGCGAATCCCCGCTCCCCGCGCTACATACTGCATCACGGTCGTCTGCGCGCCGTGCCGCTCGGCCCTGTGGCGCTACTCACCACCTCCCTCGTCAGCGCGCGCACGAAGTTGCGCCTGGTCCGCGAAGCCTTCGGTCGCACGCGCCCGCCCGGCGAAGACGAATCCGTCGCCACATTCGTGCGCCGCAAATTCGGCGAAGAAGTTCTAGAACGCATCGTGGCGCCGATGGTTTCCGGCATCTACGCCGGAGACGCCGAACACCTCAGCGTCTCCGCCGCATTCCCGTCTCTGCGCCGCTACGAAATCGAGCGCGGCAGTATCCTCCGCGGCGCTCTCAAATCGCGCCCGGCCAAAGGAGAGATACGCCCACGCCTCTGCTCCTTCCTCGACGGCATGGAGACGCTGCCGGCCGCACTGGCTAAATCTCTCGGCGACGCACTCTGCTGCGACGCGCAGGTGCAATCCATCCGGTACGCGCCAACGGAAACCGGAATGGAGATGCCCAGCGCCAGATTCCAACTCAAGATCGCTCGCCGCGGCGCTCCAGAAATGTTGTCCGCTGACGCCGTGATCGTGGCCACACCCTGCGATGCGTCCGCGGCAATCCTGTCCACTGTTTCTGAACAGTTCGTCTCGGCGTTTCGCCAAGTCGAGTACGCCCCGGTCGCGGTCGTCTCCACTGGCTACGCGCGCGCTTCCATCGGCAATGCGCTCGACGGTTTCGGCTTCCTCGTTCCGCGCAGCGAGGGCGTTCGTATGCTCGGCACAGTGTGGAATTCCTCGCTTTTCCCCGATCGCGCCCCTCAAGGCCATGTCAGCTTCGCGAGTTTCGCCGGCGGCGCAACCGATCCCGGCATTTGCTCCTGGCCGGAGCCGGAAATCGCCACGCAAATCACGAAGGAGCTCGCGCGGATTCTTCGTATTTCAGCGCCGCCCGCCGTGATCCAGGTGTGGAAATGTGGGCGCGCCTTGCCGCAATATAATCTTGGCCACGACCGCATCGTCGCATCTCTTGCAAAGCTCACCGCCGCCATTCCCGGCCTTTTCCTCGCGGGCAATTACCTCGCTGGCCCGTCCATCGGCGCTTGCGTTGCGCAAGCCACACAAACGTCCGAAGCGGTCCTTACTCACTTCGCGCGAAAAACATAGCTCTCACTCCAGTTCCGTCGCGCCGACATTACCCGTCTTGGCAGGCGGATCGCGGGAGATGAGCCGTAGCAACGTAAACGTGAACCTCACCTAACGGACGATTCGCGTACACATATTCCATGTAAGAGCCAATACCGGTAAGATGCACAACTGCGCACCGGCTTGCCGCGCGCATCATCCAAATCGCCCCGCTCAGCCGTACTTAAGAGCGAAGAAAGATCGGCCAAGTGTTCTTGGCGGTAATGCAAGGTTTGGCGGGTCCGGGTGATCCCGCCGATGGAGAGTTGATGGAGCGCCTTACCGCGCGCGATCCTGCGGCGTTGGAGTCCGTCTACGATCGCTACAGCCGCATGGTGTATTCCCTGGCTCTGCGCATCGCGGGCCAACCGGCCGTAGCCGAAGAGATCGTGCAGGACGTTTTCCTGAAGCTCTGGCACAGCGCGGACCTCTATCGCGCCGAGCGCGGCCCGCTCGGACCTTGGCTCTGTACACTGGCCCGTAATCGCGCGCTGGATCATCTGCGCTTGAAACGTGAAAAGCAGCGCCGCCGCGAAGATTCGATCGAGGGCGATTTCAAGATGAGCACTTCGGCGCCGAATCCGGAAACGCTCGCGCAACAGGGCGAGCGCGCCGTGCGCGTACGCGACTCGCTTCGTGAATTGCCGGCTGCTCAGCAGCGCGCCATCGAGCTCGCCTACTTCGAGGGCCTGACGCACAGCGAAATCGCCGCCGCGCTCGCCGAACCTTTAGGTACGGTGAAGAGCTGGATTCGCAGCGGCCTCTTGCGCATGCGAGAAACCCTGGTGAATCGAGGATGAATGCGCAACGATGGAAAAGTGTCAAACGCACGATTTGAGAAAGGACGCGCGCTGGCTCTTTCGAGCGCCAGCCTAAACGAGTAAACGTGGACGACTGCCAACAACTGAGCGAGTTCTACGAAGCCTACGCCCTCGGCGCGCTTGACGGCCCGGAGCGCGACGAGATCGAGCGGCATCTCGCGCGCGCCTGCCCGAATTGCACCCCCGGTGTCGAGCAGGCCCGCTGGCTCGTGGCGCAACTCGCGTACCT